>CAIQEX010000210.1 GCA_903870955.1 uncultured beta proteobacterium | reverse complement strand
GTTCGCAGCGGCAAATAGCAGTCAACGTGCTGTGCTTTTGAGTGACAGTTGGCGCGACTCCCGTCTAGAATGAATGCAACATAATTATTCAGCGGAGCGTGCCATGTCAGATTCCAAATTCAGGCTCATTACCCGCAGCGACTTTGACGGGTTGGTCTGCGCGGTGTTGCTCAAGCAAATGGATTTGATCGATGACATCAAGTTCGTTCACCCCAAGGACATGCAGGACGGAAAAATCGAGGTCACCGACCGCGATATCACCACCAACCTGCCCTACGTTCCGGGTGTGCATCTGTCCTTTGATCACCACTCTTCGGAAACCATGCGCAATGAGGTGCTGACCAACCACATCATTCACCCGGACGCTCCTTCAGCCGCCCGCGTGGTGTTTGACCACTACGGTGGCAGCACCCGTTTCGGTGACCGTTTCAATGAAATGATGGAGGCTGTGGACAAGGGAGACTCAGCCCAGTTCAGCAGCGAAGAAATTCTGGATCCCCATGGCTGGGTGCTGTTGAATTACCTGATGGATTCCCGCACCGGCTTGGGACGTTTCCGGGATTTCCGGGTTAGCAACTACCAGTTGATGATGGATTTGATCGACTACTGCGCGACCCATGGCATTGACGACATCCTGAAGTTGCCGGATGTGGTGGAGCGGGTCGATCTGTATCGGGAGCATGCTGAAAAGGCCAAGGCCCAGTTGCAGCTTTGCACCACGGTTCACCACAACGTGGCGGTGATTGATTTGCGTCATGAAGAAACCATTTACGCCGTCAACCGCTTCATGGTTTACGCGCTATTTCCCGACACCAACATGTCCATTCACGTGCTGTGGGGCGTGCAAAAGCAGAATACGGTGCTGGCGGTGGGTAAATCCATCACCAACCGGTCGTCCAATGTGAATATTGGCGCGCTGATGCTGGTCCACGGTGGTGGCGGACACGAAAATGCAGGCACCTGCCAGATCGCCAATGAGCGTGCGGATGCGGTTTTGAACGAGCTCGTCGCCCGTATTAACGCGGTCAGGTGATCTACAGGGGATTTATTCCCCGTCCGTGAGGCACTGAATTTTTCTCAAGGCATAAAACATGCCATGCGCTGGCTACAATGGGTTCAGCGCTCTATGAGCAAGTTTCGTGCCTTTATGAAAATCAAACCCCTACTCCTGTTAATTTCTGCGGCATGGTTGTGCCTTGCGGGGATGGCTTGGGCGGAAAAAGCCGACCGCAACAAGCCCATGAATATCGAGGCCGATTCGCTGCGCTACGACGATCTGAAGCAAGTTAGCGTATTTACAGGGCGCGTGGTGTTGACCAAGGGCACGATTGTGATTCGCAGCGACCGGCTGGAAGTTCGCCAGGATCCGGACGGGTTCCAGTTTGGCCTGGCCACGGGCTCGGCCGACAGACTAGCCTTCTATCGCCAGAAGCGTGAAGCTTTGGATGAATTCATTGAAGGTGAGGGCGAGACCATCACCTATGACGGCAAAGCCGATACCGTGACTTTTAGCCGCAAAGCGCAGTTGCGGCGCCTGCGTGGCAGCACCCTGGCGGACGAAATCACAGGCGGCAGTATTGTTTATGAAAACCTGACCGATCTGTTTACCGTGGATGGCGTCGCCAATAACGGTCCTACAGGGGCTTTGGGTAATTCCGGGCGCGTACGCGTCATGCTGACGCCCAAACCCGAACCGGGTGCCAACACAGCACCTATCGATCCGACCAAGCTGAAACCTTCGGCCACCCTGGGAGGCGCGCCGAAGTGACCGAATTTCCGGCGGGCAGTCTGACCGCGCAGCACCTGCAAAAGTCCTACGGCAAGCGCCAGGTCGTCAAGGACGTGTCTTTGACGGTGCGCACTGGTGAGGTGGTGGGTTTGCTTGGCCCCAATGGGGCGGGCAAAACCACTTCTTTCTACATCATCGTCGGGTTGCTGCGTGCCAGCGGCGGGGACATCACCATTGATGGCAAGTCCATCGAGCACATGCCGATTCACCGCCGCGCGCGTTTGGGTCTGGGCTATTTGCCTCAGGAAGCCTCGATTTTTCGCAAGCTCAATGTGGAAGACAACGTGCGCGCTGTGCTGGAACTGCAGCGTGATGCGCAGGGTGCACCACTGAAGTCGGCCGAGATCGAGTCGCGATTGACCAACCTGTTGCAGGAATTGCGCGTGGAGCATTTGCGCGAGTCACCCGCATTGGCCTTGTCGGGAGGTGAACGTCGGCGCGTGGAGATTGCACGCGCCTTGGCCACACGGCCTCGCTTTATCCTGCTGGACGAGCCCTTTGCCGGCATCGATCCGATTGCCGTGATCGAGATTCAGCGCATCATCAATTTTCTGAAGGCGCGTGGAATCGGTGTGCTGATCACCGACCACAACGTGCGGGAAACGCTTGGCATTTGTGACCACGCATACATCATTAGCGATGGCCGCGTTCTGGCCGAGGGTACGCCCTCCGAAATCGTCAATAACGCCGAGGTGCGACGCGTGTACCTGGGCGAGCACTTTAAAATGTGATGTCGCACCCCACGCTCTTCACTTCGTGTAATTCACTGCCCCTCCAGGAGGGGTTGCAGCGCCTTCGGGCGGCCGTGCGGCGCTGCGTATGAAGCAAGGTCTTTCGTTACGCGTTTCGCAGCATCTGGCGCTGACGCCGCAGTTGCAGCAATCGATTCGACTGCTGCAACTCTCCACGTTGGAGCTGAGCCAGGAAGTGGACCAGATGCTGGATGAAAATCCGTTTCTGGAACTTTCTGAAGAACAGGCCGAGCGCGAGGATTTTGGCGTGCCACAGGCCGACACTCCGGTGAGTGAGGGTGATCGGGACGCGGAGTATGCCGCCTCGAGCCTGCCGGACATGGGTAGCGTGACCGTCAGCAGCAGCAACGATGAAGACAATGCGCCCCTGAATGGTGACGAAGGCATCGACTGGGACGGCGACGGCAGTACCGAGATGACTCCCGACGACGGCGAATGGGGCGTGGATGCCAAAGCCCGTAGCAACAACCTGAACGGCGACGAGGACAAAGACGCCACCGAATTGGCCCGCACCCAGGAAAGCCTGCAAAGCTTTTTGCACCGCCAGGCACTGGGTTTGCGCCTGGGTGCGGAAGACTCTGCAGCCCTGCGCTTTCTGATCGAGTCGCTCAACGACGACGGTTATCTGGAAGAGTCGCTGGAGGATCTGGCCCGCACCTTGAATCCGCCGGACGAAGAACAATTGCACGACTTGGTGCACCACTTCACCGTGGCCCTGGGGCTGCTGCACAGCCTGGAACCTGTGGGCGTGGGTGCGCGAGATCTTGCCGAATGTCTGCGATTGCAAATCGCTGCGAAATTGCAGGACCCGGAACTGGACTGGGACGATCGCGAAGTGCTCGATGTGGCCCTGCGTATTTGCCAGCAGCCGATGGAGTTGCTGGCTCGGCGCGACATCAAGCGTCTCGTTCAACTCGGTGTGGGAAGCGACGCGCTGGTGCGCGAAGCCATTGCGGTCATTGCCCGGTTGGAACCCAAACCCGGGCGACGCTTTGTCGATGTGGAACGCAATATCGTGGTGCCGGATGTGTTGGTGCTGTCGATACCCAACGCCAACAAGGCAGCGCAGCCCAAGTTCCGCGTCATGCTCAACCCGGATGTCATGCCGCGCCTGAGGGTGCACGACATTTATGCCAATGTGCTGCGCAACCACCGGGGTGGAAAGGACAGCGCAAGCCACGCGGCGCTGCAGCAGCGCATGCAGGAAGCGCGCTGGTTCATCAAGAACATCCAGCAGCGATTCGACACCATTCTGCGGGTCAGCACGGCCATCGTGGAGCGCCAGAAAAGCTTTTTCACGCATGGCGAATTGGCCATGCGCCCCTTGGTATTGCGTGAAATTGCCGATGAATTGGGCTTGCATGAATCGACCATCAGCCGCGTTACCACCGCCAAATACATGGCCACGCCGTTCGGCACGTTTGAGTTGAAATATTTCTTTGGCTCCGGCCTGGGCACCGAGTCAGGTGGCAATGCGTCAAGTACGGCGGTACGTGCGCTGATCAAGCAATTTATTTCTGCAGAGAGCGACAAGAAGCCTCTGTCAGACAACCAGCTTTCCGAAATGCTCAAGGAACAGGGCATTGAATGTGCGCGCCGGACCGTCGCCAAATACCGCGAGGGCCTGAAAATAGCCCCCGCATCCCTTCGCAAGGCGCTATGAACCAACTGCAACTCTTTCTTCCCTGCGCCGCTGGCGTGGAGGACTACCTGGCCCCCGAAGCTCTGCGCATCACCGGCCTGCCACCGGGTTGTGTGACCAAGCAGCGCGGCGGCGTGGCCGTGCGCACATCGCTCAAAGACGCCATGCGGCTGAACCTGTATTGCCGCCTGGCCCAGCGCGTGCTGGTGCTGGTCTCCTACACGGAATACCGCAGCGAGAACGATCTCTATCGCGCCGCCATGGCGGTGCAGTGGGAGCGCTGGTTCACCCCGCGCGAGAGCATCAAGATCGAAGTGACAGCGCAACACAGTCCGCTTACCTCGTTGAACTTTGCGGCGCTCAAAGTCAAGGACGCCGTCTGCGACCGCTTCCGTGAAGTCGCCAATGGCGTGCGCCCGAATGTGGATACCCAGTGGCCGGATGTGCGCATTTATGCCCACCTGACCACCGACAGTTGTTCGCTCTACATCGACACCTCGGGCGAGCCGCTTTTCAAGCGCGGCTGGCGTGAGGACAAGGGCGATGCGCCGCTCAAGGAAACACTGGCTGCCGCCATGATTGCCGCCAGCGGTTGGGCTGACGGCGAAGACGATTTGATGCCGCTGTACGACCCCTGTTGCGGCAGCGGCACCATTGCCATTGAAGCGGCACAAATTGCCTGCAATATCGCCGCCGGTTCGCTGCGCCGATTTGCCTTCGAAAAATTTGTGCCGTTCCGCGCGCAGGAATGGGCGGAGATGAAGAAGGAAGCTGCCGAAGGGGTGGTCAAACCCGAGCCGGGCCAGAAGGCCTTGATTTACGGCAGCGATGTGTCGCACCGCATGGTCGATTTTGCCGAGCGCAACGCGCAGCGCGCTGGAGTCGCCGATGTGATCGAGTTCCGAGGTGGCGACGCGTTGCAGCGCATGCCCCCGATCGAAGGCGGTGGCGTCATGGTGCTGAATCCGCCCTATGGCGAACGCATCGGCATTGGCGGTGTGGCAGGCGAGGGCGCACAGGCCCGCTTTGGCGCACGTGAGTTGGCTGAGACCGAAGATGGCGGTGAATTTTTCAGCCAACTGGCCAGCCATTGGAAGAAAAACTTTTCTGGCTGGCAGGCCTGGGTGCTGACGCCCGACCTCAAGTTGCCCGGCAAGATGCGCCTGAAAGAGTCGCGTCGTGTGCCCATGTGGAACGGTCCGTTGGAGTGCCGCCTGTTCAAGTTTGACATGGTGGCGGGACGCATGGCCCGGGACAAAGCAGCAGAAGGCACGCCAAACAAACCCGCCACGCCCTGATGGATGCAGTCGGCACGCCCAGCATGGTTCCATGCATCGTGCTGGACACGAATATCGTTCTGGACCTTTTCATCTTCAGCGACCCCGCCACGCTTCCATTGCGCGCGGCGCTGGAGGCCAAGTCATTGCGGTGGATTGCCACGCAGGTCATGCGCGACGAACTGGAGCGTGTGCTGGCCTACACCCACATCATCCCGCGCATGCAGTTCTACGGGGTCACGGCGCAGGACGTGTTAGCGCACTTTGACGCCCATGTGGAATGGGCCGACGTGGCCCCCAAGGCGCGTTATGTCTGCAAGGACGCCGATGACCAAAAGTTCATCGACCTCGCAGTGGCGCACCAGACACTGCTGCTCAGCAAAGACAAGGCCGTGTTGACCATGGCCAAGCGGCTTCGAAGCTTGGGCGTTGTGGCGACTACGGCCTATGTGGCCTTGCCGACCCACACCGCATAAAACCGCACTTGGTCGCGGCGGGCGCTTCGTCTTCCACACTGCATGCCATCAATATGCGAATGCTTCATCGTTTTTGCCCAAGGCGGAAAAGAATTCAGCTTGCTGGCTTTCTTCCGTGATTTCCCTTACGTCAATGGCGCACATGGCGCTGGTGATGCTGACGCAGAAGTCCGCGAACCCTGACGGCTTTTTTTCAACATCCACAGCCAGTGTCAGAAACGGTGCTGGTGACGCAATGCTGGCTTCGTGTGGCGCGCTCTGTACGGCATCGAGGGTAGCCACAACGGGATAGTGCACATAGAGGTATGTGCCGCGTTCCGCCACTTTGGGTGACGCTTCGATAGCAGTCATCTCAGCGACCTGTGGGATGGGTGCGGGTGCAAAGACTTGCTTCGTAGCGGTCTGTTTGGTTACCGGAACAAGCACTTTGCGCTGTAGGGGCGCACCACCCAGTTTTGGCTCGGTGGCGCGACTGGTGTTGCTTGGTCGGCGCCACATATATGCCATCCCGGCTGCCAGAATGAGCGCCAACAGTACAGACCAGAACACGACCGGATCAAAGAAGCGCGGTTGTCTGGCCTGTTGCAGGCGCTCGGCAAGGCCTGCCATTGACTGTTGATTGTGAACGGTCAATTCCTTGAATGTCTTCAAATCACCTTCCACTGCCTGCGTACGCGCATCCTCACGCAGTATCGATTCGGGCGTTGCGGTGAGTGCACGCCAGGTGGCTAGTGCTTGTGCACGCCTTGCTAGGTTGCCCAGGGGTTCCAGAAAAAGAAGCGTGTCGGATGGCTTGAGAACCAAGTCTTGCGCCGTGCCAGGCTCCCAATTTGCCAATTTCAGTCGCGCGTCTGGCAGATGGTTCGAATGCCACAACACAGGGGTGAAACCTTCAAGGGACCGCAAAGATGCATGTCCATTTGAAATGGCGGAAAGTGACAAGGGCAGCGGCAACCCAGTCCGCGACGTGGTCTGATCGTGTGATTGGGCCGCCACCGCAGTGGTCGCGGCACGGGTCTGCGCGGACAAGTCCGCCAGCAACACATACGTTTGACTGGTCTTCTGGAGGCATCCGGCATGTACGGTGACCGTCACGATCGGTTCGTTGATAGGGTTGGCGCTTCGAATGGTTAGCGTGCGTGATAGGGTGCCTTCTCTGCCTTCTGCCTGAACGCGCACCGTCAGTGCGTCCTGCCGCACATCGCCATATAGAACTTCCGCCTGCAAACAAGCGGCACTCACCTCTTCATCTGCAGCAATCTGAACGGGAATCGCAAGCTGCAAAGGCTGACCCAGAATGGCAGCTCCGCGCAAGCCACCCAAGGTGGCTGCCGAAACGTCCAGAGAACCGACCATCAGCACACATAGACCGAGAAAGCGAAGACTGCTTGCGAGCAACGGCAAAAACTCAGGTACCGCAGGCAAACGCCAGACAGGGGGTTCGACTTGGTCGGAAAAAAAAGGCAGGTGTGTTGGCTTGGTGCAGGCTTTGTTTGTCATCGCTGGTATCCCCATGGTGCTTGCTACTCATTGCTGAGTGGTGAAACTGTTGTAGGGAATTGTCAGGAACGACGTGGCTTGGCTTGGGGTCAAATGTTCAATGGCGAACACATACAGAAAATGGGCAGGTAGTCAGCCTTAGGCGGTTTGCTTCTGCAGAATCGTCAAATTACACTGGGAAAGGCCTGCTAAAACAAAGCTACTGGTACACCTTTTAAAACAAAAAGCAAAAACTTCTTTGTGACTTTGGTTGCGTTTTGATTACTTCATTCAAGGCCACCATGATCGACGCGCAACGCAGACATGCGTCAGGCATTCATCACCAGTTGATGTTCCTCCTGCAACATAAAACTCGCCGCACTGGGGCGTGGCCAGGTCTGGCGGTAAATCACTGGCGAGCTGAAAAGCTTTAAAACAATTTGCACGTGCAGCTGGTGCATGGACGGAAGATGTTGGCGCACATTGATGCATGGGTTGCGGAGATGCCGGTGGCCCCCAAGACGCGTTATGTCTGCCAGGACGCCGATGACCAAAAGTTCATCGACCTCACTGTGGCGCACCAGACACTTTTGCTTAGTAAAGACAAGGCCGTGCTGACCATGGCCAAGCGGCTGCGCGCGCTGGGGGTGCAGACGGCTGCCAAATTCTCGTTATTGGGCTTGCCAACTTAGCCGCGTCGATTGCGGTCTACAGGTCGAAGTCGCTCTGGATTTCGCTCAGAATCGACAGGTCCAGTGGCCGTACTGCACCCATCCACATAGCCCGGTCCCGGTGATCAACCAAGTCGTTGTCGCTGATTGGATGGATGAAAACCACCAGCCCCGCACGCCGCATCGCCAGCCAGGGAATGAGCTGACCGAAGACCTCTGGCTTGAACGCCAGTTGGCAGCTCCAATCCGGATGCGGGCCAACTGGTTTCTCGTGAACGCGGCCCATTTTCAGCGGGAACGCAGCGGCGGCTTGTTCACACAGCGCGCGTGCCTGGGCAACCGTTTCCGGGCCGAAATAGACGTGGGCGTGGAAACCGCGGATGGTCGGTGTGGAGGGTGTCATCGGTAGGTCTTTGGTTGGGACGTGATCGATCATTGCACACAACGGAGGAACCAACAGCTTTCTGCTTACTGTCTATTGGTGACTCGGCTTCCTGATGGTCCAGACGGCAGCACCCATCAGTGCGACACCCATCATCTGCAACAGGCTAAGGTGGGTCCCATATATACCCCAGTCAAACAAAACCGCCGCAAGCGGATAGACAAATTGCAACACGGCAATCTTTCCGAGAGTGAGCCTCGCCATGCCGGCAAAAAGAATCACATAGGCAAGGCCGGTGTGAATGATGCCAAGACCGGCAAGCCAGGCCCAGGCCGTGCCCTGTTGGGGCCAACCTAGAGCAAAGGGCGCCCACGCCAACATCACGGTGCCCACCCCGCACTGCCAGAAGGACAGCGTAAAGGGGCTGATGACTTGCTTTGACTTGGCCAGCAAAGTAACCGCGGCGTAGCTCAAGGAACCTCCTATGCAAAGCAACAAGCCCAGGATGTACTCGCTGCCGGCAGGTTTGGCCGACGCCATGTCATCCAGCAAACCGGTGGTGAGTGCAAGCCCGCACAAGGCCACGGGTGTGGCAATCCATTGGCTTTTGGAAACCGGTTCGCGCAGAAAGATGGCGCTGAAGAGGATGACCCAAATCGGTTGAATATGGAACACCACGGTGGCCACCGCAATCGAGGTGCGTGGGATGGCAGCGAAGAACATGGTCCAGTTCAAGAGCATCAAGCATCCCGTGGCACAGGCCACGGCCAGGCTCCGTCCACGCAGTCGCAGGTCTTTCAACTTGCCCGTAGCCGCACTCCAAAGGAGAAGCGCCATCGCGCCAAAGGCGCAGCGAAACCACACCGTGACCAGCGGGTGCTGACCGGCCTCCTGTACGAATACGCCGATGGTGCCAAGCAGGGCGCCACCCGCCACCATGAGCCACAACCCTTGTCGTTCGCTCACAGATTGCGCGGTGCTAGGGGATGGGCTGGTCGTGGCGGTCTTGGCTTGCATGAAGCCATATTCATGGATGCCCTGATTTCTGTAAAGCGCATAGTTCGAACAGCTAATATGTGTTTATCGAATAAATGCTTGCAACGATGAAATACCCGGATCTTCAAATCGACTGGTTGCGCGCCTTTGTCGCGGTCGTGGATGCGGGCTCCCTGTCGTCGGCAGCGCCCTTGCTGCACCGTTCGCAATCGGCTGTGAGCATGCAGATCAAAAAGCTGGAGGGTGTGTTGGGCAAGTCGGTGCTCTTGCGTGGTCCGCGCCATATGGAAATCACGGCCGCCGGAGCCGAACTGCTTTCCTACGCGCGCCGAATGTTGGAATTGCAGGCTCAGACCCAAGCCGCGCTGTTTGGCCCTGAACTCGAAGGTCGCATACGCCTGGGTGTGCCGGATGACTATGCATCTATCTATCTGGCGCCGGTGCTGCGTAGTTTTGCCAGTCGCCACCATGGCGTGGAGATTGAATTGACTTGCGAGCAGTCCACTTCGCTCATACCCAAGGTGGTGCGCGGCGATCTGGATTTGGCGCTGGTGTCACGCGACAAACCGCAGCGTGGCAAGCTGCTGTTTCAGGAGCCGCTGGTCTGGGTGGGGGCGCCCCAGTTTGAGGTCTGGCGCAGGAATCCCTTGCCTATTGCTGTTTACGAATCAGGTAGCTTGGCCAGAACAGAGGCGCTGGCTGCGCTGGCAGCTAGACGACGCAGCTACCGCGTGGTGTATCACAGCTCCAGCCTGGCCGGCCAAGTGGCAGCCGTGGAAAGTGGGCTGGCCGTGGCCGTTTTGACGCGTTGCAGTGTTCCCGCCACCTTGCAAACGCTGCAGAACCTGCCGAAGGAGTTTGAACTGCCTGCGCTGGGCTCGATGGACGTTGCCGTATTTCGCAGCAAGGTCTCACACCGTTCACGCGCAGTCGACGCAATGTACGAGCAATTTGTGAATACCTTGGGGAAGTAGTTCCGGCTGCACCGCCGCCGCTGAAAACGTCCTATGGGGCTCGCGCCTAAAACATTGGCGCAAGCAAAGCCAAAGGCGACTATCAGGCGTCGATGACCATCGCATCATTCCCCTGCAACATAAAGCTCGCTGCGCTGGCGCGCGGCCAAGTCAGGCGATAAATCACAGGCAGGGCTTGCAGGTCACTTTCCAACAGCGCGCGGTCCGGTAACTGCGTCAGTATCAACTGTGCCAGTGAGCGCACTTTCTGGTCGGTGGAACGGCGCACGATGTGGTGGGCGGTAATCTGGTTCGGGTGATGGATACCGGCAGCCTGTACCAGTTCCTTCAACGCATGCAAAGTTTGCTGATGGAAGTTGAAGACGCGCGTCGCCTTGTCTTCCACCACCAGCGACTTCTGACGCTGCGGGTCCTGCGTGGCCACACCGGTGGGGCAGCGCCCGGTGTGGCAAGTCTGCGCTTGCAGGCAACCCAAAGAGAACATGAAGCCGCGTGCGCTGTTGCACCAGTCGGCACCCAAGGCCATCAGCCGGGCGATGTCAAAGGCGCTGGTCACTTTGCCTGCCGCGCCCACCTTGACGACGTCGCGCAGACCCACGCCGCGCAAGGTGTTGTGCACCAGCAGCAGCCCTTCCTGCAGGGGCGAACCCACGTGGTCGGTGAACTCCACGGGTGCCGCGCCGGTTCCGCCCTCGGCACCGTCCACCACAATAAAGTCCGGCGTGATACCGGTGGCCAGCATCGCCTTGACCATGGCAAACCATTCCCAGGGGTGGCCTATGCAAAGCTTGAAACCGGTTGGCTTGCCACCTGACAAAGTGCGCAGCTTTTCGATGAAATGCATCATCTCTACCGGCGTTTTGAAGGCACTGTGCGAGGAGGGCGAGACGCAGTCCACACCCTCCGGTATGCCCCGCGCCGCGGCAATTTCGGCGGTCACCTTGGAGCCCGGCAGCATGCCGCCGTGGCCCGGTTTGGCGCCTTGGCTGAGTTTAATTTCAATCATCTTCACTTGCGGTTCGCAGGCAGTGGCGGCGAACTTATCCGGGTTGAAGCTGCCATCTTCGTTGCGACAACCGAAGTAGCCGGAGGCAATTTCCCAGATCAGATCTCCGCCGTGCACCCGGTGGTGGACGGAGACCGAACCCTCGCCGGTATCGTGGGCAAAGCTACCGCGTTTGGCACCCGCATTGAGCGACAGAATCGCGTTGGCACTCAGCGCACCGAAGCTCATGGCCGATATATTGAAGACGCTGGCGCTATAGGGTTGCGCACGTTGCGCGCCAATGGTGATGCGGAAATCGTGCGAGTCCAAAGTCGTGGGGGACACGGAATGGTTGATCCATTCGTAGCCTTCGACATGGACGTCCAGTTGCGTGCCAAACGGACGCTTGTCGACCACCGCCTTGGCGCGCTGATAGACCAGCGAGCGCTGTGCGCGCGAAAACGGTGCCGCATCGTTGTCGCCTTCAAAGAAATACTGGCGAATTTCCGGGCGGAACGATTCCAGCATGAAGCGGATGTGTCCGGTGATGGGGTAGTTGCGCAGGATCGAACGCTTGGTCTGGCGCAAGTCGTACACGCCCACCGCCACCATGGCGCCAGATAGCAACAGAACCCAGCCGCCCGCGCCGAAGGCAAAAAAGCTGAAGACACTGAGCAACAGGCTGAAGCCACTAAGCCCCATAACCAGAAATCGGGAGGGGAAAAATTTGTCAAGCGCGTCAATCATGTAGTGTCTCCATGGGCGCGACAATAGCAGCCACACCAAGATTTGCCCACCCATGAATACCCATACCCCCTCAAACCCGGAAGCGCCTGCCCTTTCTCTGGCGCTCAGTCCTGAAGAATTTGACGAAATCGACAGCATTCTGGATGACCTGCGCCAGCGCTTCGAGGAGACCCCGCAGTGGGAGTTTTGCGAAGGCTTCATGGCCGCTCTGATCGTTTGCAGGCGCGCCATACCGCAGTCCGAGTATTTGCCCGTTTTGCTGGACGCCGGGGATGACGAAGGTGATGCACCCACAGGCCACGGAGCCTTTGCCGATGCGGCACAAGCCACGCGTTTTCTGGAGCTCTGGCAGCGCCGCTGGGACGATATCCAACAAGGGCTGGCAGCTGACGTCAAGAGTCTGGACGACGAGCGCGCCTATCACCCCGAGGTGATGGACGTACGT
>CAIQEX010000209.1 GCA_903870955.1 uncultured beta proteobacterium | reverse complement strand
CGGTGTTTGCCTACGACAACTCCAAAGACGGCGTGGGTGGCGCCTTGATGATGGGCCCCACTGCACCGGCCCAGTCGAGCGGCGGCACACTGGTCTATCTGGATGCGAGTCCCTCGCTGGACGCCGCCTTGGCGCGCGTCGTTGCAGCCGGTGGCCAAATCGCCTTGCCACGCCAGGCACTGCCGCCGGGCATGGGGTTCTTTGCACACATCCACGATCTGGATGGCAACCGGGTGGGCCTGCATGCCCTTGTTTGACCAACCCATCGCACGCAACAACTGGATTGCCGTCGCCAGCGCCGAGCATGCGCGACGTGGGTGTGCCGAGCCGCAGCACGGCTTTATGCAGGTCTGCCACGGCAAGTGCGCGCCACTCCAGCGCGTGCACCCCGGCGACCGTGTGGTCTATTACGCGCCGTCCACGACCATGCGTGGCAAGGATCGGCTGCAAAGCTTTGTGTCGATCGGGCTGGTGCAGCCGGGCGCGCCCTATGCCTTTGACATGGGCGGGGGCTTCGTCCCGTTCCGGCGCGATGTGTTTTATGTGCCGGCACGCGAGACCGCCATTGCGCCCTTGCTGGATCATTTTGAATTTGTGGAAGACCGCACGCGCTGGGGCTACAAATTTCGCTTCGGCCTGTTCAAGGTAAGTGACGCGGACATGCGCCTGATCGCAGATGCCATGCAAGCCGACACGGATTTGTTGCACTTTTAAACTGGCGCTGCCCCCGTATCATGGCAACTGCCGCCGTCAAAAACCCACCGCCCCACCGCACTATCCAGCCCCATGCGCCGCGCCGATCGCCTGTTTCAAATCGTTCAATTCATCCGCGGTCGACGCCTGACCACGGCCGCCTTGCTGGCGCAGCGGCTTGAGGTTTCCGAGCGCACCATTTACCGCGATGTGGCCGACCTCCAGCACCAGGGCGTACCCGTCGAGGGCGAGGCCGGAGTGGGCTATCGCCTGGGGCGGGGATTTGATTTGCCACCGCTGATGTTCACGGCTGACGAAGCCCGCGCGCTGGTCGCCTCGGTGCGCATGGCCCAGGTCTGGCAGGACCCCGCACTGGCACAGGCTTCGCAAGTGGCCCTGGGAAAAATACTCTCGGTGCTGCCACCCGCAGCCCGCGCCGCCGCGCAGAGCATGGCGATTTACGCGCCCCCCATCGGGCTGGAACCAGGTGTGCAGGCGCACCTGCAAATACTCCGTGAAGCGGTGCAAGACCACCGCATGCTCAAGGTGCAATACCGGGACGCGAAGGAGGAGGCGACCGAACGCATCCTGCGACCGCTCGGCTGCTTTTACTGGGGCAAGGTCTGGACGCTGGCCGCCTGGTGCGAAACCCGCAATGACTTTCGCAGTTTTCGCCTGGACCGCCTGCTGGAGGTTCAAACCGTCGAGGGTAAGGCGGGTCATTTCAAGGATGAGACGGGCAAAACACTGGCCGACTACCTGCGCAGCACCGCGCCACCGCGTATTCAGGACAGGCTGGATGGAACGGCTTGAACACCCTGTCTTTGCGCCGCTTTAGTCTTCAGTTGAGCATGTCATCCAGACCATGCGCGAGTTCGTGCAAAGCCGGAATGGGCGACATGACCGGCCCAGCCTTTGCCTCCTCATCCGGCAAAATCCAAGCGCAGGAAATGCCGAGTCGATCGCCTACGGCGTGCGGATAGTGGCTGCGGATGTCCTCGCCCGAGCTGCCCAACACCCCATTGCGTGCATGCCAGATACTCAGGTACACGGTTGCGGCCACTGCTGAAAAATGGGGCGTGGCCAGCGGGTCCGCAATGGCGTGCAAGGGCTCAACCAGGGACTGGGGGAAATTCCAGAGACGCGCCATTTCAGCGGAAACATTCAGGTAGTTGTATCCGAGTGCCTTGGTCTCAGCCCGCGTCCGCTCGGCGCTGAGCACATGCATCTGTTGGTCCAGGGCCACCGCTGCCGCAGGTGCCGCGCTGTGCAGATGGAGTTGCCCAATGCCCTGCATCAAACCCAGCGTGAAGACCTGGTCCGGGTTCACTGCAGAGTGCCCCGCCAGCCAGCGCGCGGTGCAGGCGGTGTAGAGACTATGGGTCCAGAACTGGTGCAAATCGATGCCCGGGATGTTCACATACATGCCCATCATGCCGCCAGCCAGAACCAGATGACGCACCATCGCCAGACCCAGTATGCGAATCGCATCGTCCACCGATTCGATCGACCGGCTGACCTGAAAATACGACGAGTTCGCCAGGCGCAGCAGTTTGGCACTCAGCACCGGATCGGCCTCGATCAGCTCGGCGATTTCGCCAACCGTTACCTCTTCAGAGCCAAAACTCGCAATCACCCGTTGCGTCACCTGCGGCACCATCGGCAATTGACTCGGATGGTCAATCAGACTTTTAAGTTCCATGCGGCCTTTCAATGGTTCTGTGTTGTCGGCAACGTGATGCGAAAGCACGAGCCATGGCCCAGGCTGCTCTGTACCTCCAGGCTGCCGCCATGGCGCTCCACAATTTCCCAGCAAATCGACAGGCCCAACCCGGTGCCCTGACCGACTGGTTTGGTGGTGTAGAAGGGCTCAAAAATGCGCTTCTGTGTCTCGGCAGACATGCCTTTGCCGGTGTCCTGAATTTCAATCCACACGGCGTTTTCCGTGGACCCGGTACGCAAGCTAATGGTGCCCCGCGCTTCGATCGCATGGGCTGCGTTGACCAGCAGATTCACAAACACCTGGCTCAACTGGGTGGCGCTACAAAAGATGGGCGGTAGCGGTGCAAATTCCTTGACCACTTCGGCCTTGTACTTGAGCTCGTTCCAGACCACATGCAGCGCGCTGTCGAGCACCGCTTGAATATCGGCTTGGGTCCAGTCCGAAGTGTCCGCGCGGCTGAAATCACGCAAATTGTTGACGATCTGTTTCACCCGTGCCAGACCCTCCTTGCATTCGCGCAGCAGGTCCGGCGCGTCTTCGCGGATATAACCCAACTCGGCATGCGCGGGCAGGCTTTCAATACTGGCACGCAAAGCGGCAGGCATGCGGACCAGCGTCTTTTCATAGGCTGCGAGGAGCGTCAGCATGTGCTCCACGTAGCCCGACAGGGAACCCAGATTGGAGTTGACAAAGCCAATCGGGTTGTTGATCTCGTGGGCCACTCCGGCTGCGAGTTGGCCCACGGCCGCCATCTTCTGGGACTGCAGCAATCGGGCCTGGGTTTGCTGCAATTGCGCAATCGAATCGACCAGTGCTTTTCGCTCGCCTTCCAGGGCGCGATTGGCCTCGGCCAGTTCGTGCGTTCGCTCCTGCACCCGTGTCTCCAGCGAACGGTTGACTAACTCCAACGCACGCTGCGCGTCGCGCACCTGTGCGTTGGCTTCCACCAGCGTACGGTTGCGCGCGGTCAGCAGTGAAAACAAATCCAACAAGGCCGCGTTGTACACGGCTTGCGGTGCGCCTTTCGAGGGGTCCCACAATTCAGAAGCCTCGGCCGCCGTGCTGCCCTGGCGCATGGCCAGCACCTGGGCGGCCATGTGCTTGTCTTCCGAGAGGATGTGAAACGTCAGCCAACTGGTCAGAAATTGCAACAAGTCGCGTCCACTCAGTGACTCGCCTTTTTCATACTGCGTGCGCATCTGGACGACTTCTTCGACAAACGTCTGGTGCACATGCTGGTGCTGCGCAAAGTAGGCGGGCAGCACCTGGGTTTGCTGCATCAGGTCTTCTTCGTACTTGAAGTGGCTGGCCGCATAGCGCACCAATTTGTCCAGCAAGGGACCCACCTCGCGCTCTGCATCCTCGCCCCCACCCACCAGGTGGGGCGCCGCCGCATTGATCATTTCCACCAGCGCCTTGTGCTGAATATCCACCGTATCCAGACCGGTCTCAAAGTGTTCGCTCCACGCCATCAGGTTCATGGCGCAACCTCCGCAGCATGCACGTGAGAAATCGGCAGCGTCACGCGGAAGGTGCTGCCGACATCATGCTCGGATTTCACCGTGATGCTGCCACCATGTCGCTGCACAATGCCAAACGAAATGGACAGGCCCAGGCCGGTGCCCTGGCCAACCGGCTTACTGGTATAAAAAGGCTCAAAAATTCGCGCTTGTTTGTCCGGCGCAATGCCACAACCCGTGTCCTGCACCTCGATCCAGACCGTGTCGGCCTCCACTCCGGTGCGCACGGTAATGGTCCCACGTTCCGCAATGGCCTGACCCGCATTGGTCAAGAGGTTCATCACCACCTGGTTGATCTGCGAGGCCACACAACTGACCAGGGGCAGGGGCACGTATTCGCGCACCACATCGACCTTGTATTTCAATTGATTCCAGACCACGTTGATGGTGCTTTCAATGCCGGCCTGCAAATCTGCGGGCTCAACCGCCACATCGCCGGTGCGGGAAAAGTTCTTCAAGTCCGCCACGATCTGGCTCACGCGCTGCACGCCCTCCACGGATTCGTCAATCAGCTTCTTGACGTCATCCACCAGAAACTCGTAATCGATGTCCTTTTTGCGCTGCTCAATTTCTTGCAATGCCCGGGCCACAGCCGCGCCTTGAATGTGCTCCACGTCCTCGTAGGCCCGCACGATCTCAAGCAAGGAATTGACATATCCGCCCAGTGAGCCGAGGTTGGATTTCACAAAGCCGATGGGGTTGTTGATCTCGTGGGCCACGCCGCTCGCCAACTGGCCGATGGAGGCCATTTTTTCGGATTGCAACAATTGCAGTTGCATTTCCGACAGATGCTGGTTGGCCTGCACCAACTCTTCCACGCGGTTCTTGAGCGAGGCCTCGAGGCGTCCACGTCGCGCAATGCGCCACATGTCGTTGCCCAACAGCTGCAGTGATTCCACGTCAAAGTTCTGGTAGTCCGTTGCCTTGTTACCGACCCCCAAAATCATGCGCACCAATCCGCCTTCCACAACAGGCACCGATATCAGCCGCGAAATGGGCGCATGGCCAGGTGGCAAACCATTCTTCGTGGAATGGCCAGCGTAGTCGTTGTAAATCATCGGCGCACGCTTGCGAAAACTATCGGCCCAGACGCCGGCCTGGCTTATGGGATAGTGCGTGTCGAATGCGGCGGTGCAACCTTTGAGTGCACCCGCAGTCCAGGTCACCAGTTCCAGAGTCTCCTGGTCTTCGTTGACGAAATGCAAAAACCCGATCTTGCTATCGGTGAGTTTTTCCGCCAGTTCCAGCCCTGCGGTCAAAAAACCTTTTTCCGGCAGTTGGCCAGCCAGCGCATTAATCTGCAATAGCGCTGCGGTGCGTTCCTTGGCGTGATAGCGGTCGGTGATGTCCAGACTCAAGCCGGCCAGAAAACGCTGGCCGGTGCCGTCATCAATCACGAACATGCTGGTCTCGTTGTGCCGGTCCTGAAAAGTCTCGTCAAAGACGCGGTGTTCACCAGCGTCCAAGACTTCCTGGTCCAACAAGGTCACAAAGTCGGCAAAGTCCCGTGGAAAAATATCGTGCGCTGTTTTGCCGATCAGGGTCTCAGGGGCTACGCCCAGCACGGCACCCAATTGCCGGTTGGCCATCAGGAGTCGCAGCTGGCTGTCCTTGACAAAGGCGGTGCCGGGAAGTTGATCGATGAAGTGCTGCATCAACAATTGCGTTTGCTGCACCTTGGCCTCCAACCTGCGCCGCTCCGTCACGTCGTGCATGGCTGACACCAGATAGGTTTGGCCTTTGAAACTTAGCGGGCTTGTGAAGACTTCGACATCCCGCACTTCTCCGTTTGCCAAGCGGTGCCGGGTCACCCCATGCGATGCCTCGGAGGCCCCTGAACGGGCCACGGTTTGGTGGCTTTCACCGGCACTTTGAACGTTGATATCCTGAATCAATTGGGTGGTGATGGCGTCATGATTCCAACCATAAAAATTCATGGCCCGAATGTTGGCGTCGACGACGCGTCCATCGCTCGGATCGATGACCAGCATCGGCATCGGGTTGCTGGCGAAGAGTGCGTTGTAACGCACCTCGCTTTCCATCAGCGCATAGTCGCTTTGTTCACGTTGCGCGGCCAACTCCAGTGACTGCAGTGCGGCACTGATGTTGGCCGCCAGTTGCAATAACAGCTCCCGGATGCGGCCGTCAAAAGCATGCGCATGCCGATCAAAGACCGACAACACGCCACAGACTTGGTCGGCCAAAAATAAAGGAATCGCCGCTGAGGAACGCCATTCCCCCGCTACGGGCCATGGCTGAAAAACAGCTTCCGACGCGGTGTTTTCTGCAGCGTCTGACCAGACCGCCCGCCCCTGCGCCACCGCAGCGCCTGCCATCCCTTGGTCGGCCAGGGTGCTTGCCTTCGAGATCCAGCCCATCCAGTCGCTGGCGTTCCAGGCTTCCCCG
>CAIQEX010000208.1 GCA_903870955.1 uncultured beta proteobacterium | reverse complement strand
GCCGACAAGGTGCTGTCTCCAACGGCCAAGTTTTTGTTACGCCACGGTATTCAAGCCAGTAAGTCCTGGAAGATCGGCCATGCAGGTGAGCAGATTGCAAAAGCCTGTGCGGACAATCAATTTGACTTACTTGTGATGGGATCGCATGGGCACGGAGTCTTGGCCAATATGGTCATGGGCTCGGTTGCCACGCAGGTTCTCGCCCAAAGTCGGGTTCCGGTACTGCTGGTGCGTTGATGGCGTGGACAAGCCGCTCAGTGCAAAGTCAGCTTGTCTAAAAAATGCGCTGTTCGTCACTAAAACACAACCAATTGCTCCAAGACGCTATTGTCTCTGCGGGTGGGCTCTGATAACGTTGGAGCCGAGACCATGCATACAATGGAGCGTGCTCGTGGGTATGCCGGAATACGCCGGCTTTGATATACGGGCTTGGGGTGGCAATTGACGAAGACTTCCAAAATTAAAGCAGGAACGTTCTGGCGAGCCGATTGGTTCGCCGGCGCATTTGTCTTGGTCCTAACGGTGGTATTGCACCTTTCGACTGACTTCATAGGCACGCTGGAGCGCCGCTTTTACGACTTCGCGAGCACCAGCACGACGCGCCAACCTTCTGACCGCATTGCCGTCATTGCCATCGACGACCAGAGCATCGCCAACATTGGACGTTGGCCGTGGCCTCGCGACGTACATGCCAAGTTGATCGACCAGTTGTCTGCAGCCAAGGCCAAGACCGTGGTGCACACCGCCTTCTTTTTCGAGCCGCAGGTCGATCCCGGTTTGGTCTTTATCCGCAAGATGAAGAGTGCGTTGGGCGGTACCCTGGACGCGGGCGCGGCAAATGAGCAGATTGGCACCATCATCGCCGAGGCTGAAACTGCGCTGGATACGGATGCAGTGTTGGCGGCAAGTCTTCAGAAGGCGGGCAATGTGCTCCTGCCATCTGTCTTTACGCTGGGCGATCAGCAGGGTAAACCCGACAACCCGTTGCCAGCCTATGCCCTCAAAAGTGCATTGGATGATCCAAATGGTTTTTCTATCAGTGCGATGCGGGGGCAACAACCGCTTGAATTGCTCGGCAACGCAGCCGCAGGTATCGGACACCTGAACCAGTTTCCGGATGTCGATGGTGCGGTGCGTGTGGAGCCACTGCTGGTGAACTATTACGGAAAAGCCGTTCCTTCGATGTCCTTGCTGGCTGCATTGAAGAGTTTGAATCTGGGACCCTCTGACATCAAGCTGAACCCGGGTGAGTCCGTACAAATCGGCAAACTGCGGGTGCGCACCGATGAGGCTGCACTGATGTTGCCGCAGTTTTATCGCGGACGTGATGGCCGACCGGCTTTTGCCGTTGATTCTTTTTACGACGTGTTGACCGGGAAAATACCCGCCAGCAAATACGCAGACAAAATCGTCATCATTGGTGCCACGGCGGCCGGCGTGGGCGTTCAATTTCCAGTTCCCGGCTATACCGGGCTGTCACCGGCAGAGACGGTGGCACACATTACCTCCAGCATTTTGAATGAACATTTCATCGTTCAGCCTGCGTGGAGCGTTTGGGCCTCACTCGGTTCTTTTCTTTTGATCGCGGCCTACATCATCGCCGGGGTGCCACGCCTGTCTGCGGGTAAGGCGGCAAGCATTACGCTGGCACTTTTTGTGCTGCTGCTGGCGGTGGAATTTGGCTTGCTTTCATCGGCGGCCACATGGATCAGACTGGTTTTCCCGGCTACAGCTCTGGTATTGGGCCACTTGGCATTAACGACCAAGCGCTTCCTGATGACCGAAGCAGGCAAGGTGAAATCGGACGAAGAATCTGCAGAGACCAACCGCATGATGGGCTTGGCTTTGCAAGGACAAGGCCAGTTGGATATGGCGTTTGACCGTTTCCGCCGCGTACCCATGGGTGACGCGGTCATGGGCAACTTGTATAGCCTGGCGCTCGACTTCGAGCGCAAACGCCAATTCAACAAAGCCGAAGCGGTGTACCAGCACATGGCCGCGTTTGACCCGGACTACAAGGACCTCAAAGCCAAGCTCAACCGGGCCAAGAACCTGTCCGAAACCGTCATGCTGGGCGGAGGCGGCGCACATCCAGGCGGCACCATGCTGCTGGATGGTGGTGCCGTAGAGAAGCCCATGCTCGGGCGCTACCAGGTTGAAAAAGAACTCGGCAAGGGTGCCATGGGGGTGGTGTACCTGGGCAAGGACCCCAAGATCGGGCGCGTCGTAGCCATCAAAACCATGGCCCTGAGCCAGGAGTTTGCCGGGGATGAATTGGTCGATGCCCGCGAGCGTTTCTTCCGCGAAGCCGAAACCGCCGGGCGTTTGCAACACCAGAACATCGTCACTATTTTTGATGCCGGTGAGGAGCATGACCTGGCTTACATCGCCATGGAGTTCCTCAAGGGAAGTGACTTGGCTGACTACTGCAAGGGTGGCCAACTGTTGCCCGTGGCCAAGGTGATCAGCATTGTCACCCGGGTTGCCGAGGCCCTGTCCTATGCACATACCCAGAATGTCGTGCACCGGGATATCAAACCCGCCAACATCATGTATGAGCTGGAGAGTGACACCGTCAAAGTGACTGACTTCGGCATTGCGCGAATCACCGATTCGAGCAAGACAAAGACCGGACTGGTGTTGGGCACGCCAAGCTTTATGTCCCCCGAACAGTTGGCAGGCAAAAAGGTGGATGGTCGCTCGGACCTGTATTCGCTTGGCGTCATGCTTTATCAGATGCTGGCCGGCGTGTTGCCTTTCCGTGGTGACTCGATGTCGGAATTGATGTTCAAAATTGCCAATGAAGAGGCCGCGGATATCCGCATTATTCGGCCAGAATTGTCGGAGAATCTGGCCAATGTTGTCGCGCTGTCTTTGAGTAAACGGCCTGAGACGCGCTACCAAACGGGCGACCAGTTCGCCGCAGATTTGCGTGCCGTGGAGGCCCAAATGACGGGTCAACGCGATGCTGGGGCAACTGCTGCGAGTTTTCAAGAAACTACCAGCATGCAAAAAACGGTTAGCTTTGCGTCAACGGTGCCGGGTATTTCGGCAGGACCGTCACGTACCGACAATGCGTCAGATATTGAAATATAAAGACAAGAATGATCTATAAATTTTGTGCAAAAACGGACACGGGGCGTTCTCGAGACAACAATGAAGATTCAGTCGCGATGGATGAGGAGACTCGTCTGGCCGTGCTAGCGGATGGAATGGGGGGCTACAACGCGGGTGAAATTGCAAGCGGTATGGCGACCGCATTTATCAAATCGGAAATGAGCCGCTGGCTGACCGAGGTAGGCAGTACCGCACGTGGCAAAGAAGTGCGTCGCGCCCTGGAAATTTGCGTCGACAGTGCCAATCTCTCCATTTTCAATGCTGCCAATTCCAATGCCAATTACCATGGCATGGGAACCACCTTGGTGGTGGCAGTTTTTCGGGACGATAGCCTTGTGCTGGGGCATATTGGAGACTCCCGCTGTTACCGGTTTCGCGCCGGCAAACTCGAACAAATTTCCCGCGACCATTCGCTTTTGCAGGAGCAAATAGACGCGGGTCTGGTCACGCCAGAGCAGGCGTTGCACTCAAATATCAAGAACCTCGTGACACGCGCTTTGGGCGTGGAAGAATTTGTGCTCCTGGAAATTAACGAATATCCGGTGGAACTGGGTGATGTGTATCTGATGTGCTCAGACGGTCTGTCCGACATGGTGCAGGATGCGGCCATCGCTAAAATTCTGAATACGGATGGCGGGATGGAGCACAAGGTGCAGATGTTGGTCGATGCCGCCAACGATAATGGCGGCAGGGATAATATTTCCGTTTTGACGGTGGAAGTGCAGGAAGCCACCGAAAAGCGGGGTTTAATCGCGAGATTGCTAGGAAAATAGCGCGTGTTTAATTTTCCATATTCAAACTACAGGAAAAGGAGCCGGTCATGCCGAAAATGATCGTGTCGATCGACGAGGTTGTTATCAAGGAAGTCCAAATCACCAAGGACAGAACCACCTTGGGTCGTAGGCCTTATAACGACATAGTTATTGACAACCTTGCCGTCAGTGGAGAACACGCAGTTATCCACATGAACGGCCCTGAAGTCGTGCTCGAAGACCTCAACAGCACCAATGGCACCTACGTCAATGGCAAGGCGATCAAAAAGCAGGCGCTGCAAAATGGGGACGGCGTTGAAGTAGGCAAGTACAAAATCAAATTTGTTGGCGACGGTGCCGGTGATAATTTTGACAAAACCATGGTGGTCAAATCCCGTCCCGCGGCGGGCCCTGCATCGGTGCAACCGGCAAGCCCTGTGAGTGCTTCAGCAGCGCCTAGTTACCCAACACAAGGTTCCGTTGAGGCAGGCAGTTCTGCAGTGGCCAGCATCAAAGTTTTGAGCGGTGCGGCGGCAGGACGGGAAGTGCCACTGACCAAGGTGGTTACCACCATAGGCAAGCCCGCCGTGGCTGTGGCGGCGATTACCAAACGCCACCACGGGTATGTCGTGCATCACGTCGAAGGGGGTGGCAACCCCACGTTAAACGGCCGTGCGATTACTTCAGATCCGGTGCCCTTGCGAAACGGCGATGTGATCGAACTCGCTGGCACGCAGATGCAGTTCGTACAAGTCTAGACGGCGGCCAAAGCACTGCGCTGCCATGCACCTGAATTGCGGCGTGGCCTGACATGCGATCTATCGGCAAGCACTGGCCTCGTATCGCAGTAACTTTGCTGCCCTTGGTTTTTGCCTTGCTTCACGCAGTGGGCGTGCTGCGATTGGAAGTTTTGCAGCGTCTGGACGACATCATTTATGACGCCCGTTTGCGCGCTACTGCGCCCAAGACTCTGGATGAACGCATTGTCATCGTCGATATCGATGAGAAAAGCCTGTCCGAGGTGGGCCGTTGGCCGTGGGGCCGCAAGCACATGGCGCAAATGGTGGACGAGTTGTTCGACCAACAAAAAATCGCGTTACTCGGCTTTGACGTGGTTTTTGCGGAGGCCGATAGCAGTTCGGGCTTGGCCCAACTGAATGCCCTGGCGCAAAATGAATTAAAGGACCAAGCTGGCTTTGCCGAGCGCTTGCGCGGTCTGCAAACCGCGCTGGACTATGACGGCCTATTTGCCAAGGCGCTGGCAAATCGCCCCGTCGTGCTGGGCTATTACCTCAATAGTGACGGACAGTCGCGTACCAGCGGCGTGTTGCCTGAGGCGGTGATGACAAAGGAGGCCTTGCAAGGGCGTTCCATCCACTCCACCTCATGGAATGGTTACGGGTCCAATATTGAGGTGCTTGCAAAAGCCGCGCCGACTGCTGGTTTTTTCAACTCCATTACCGACCGCGATGGCGTCGTGCGCTCGTTGCCGTTGCTGGCGGAGCACAAGGGGCGTTATTACGAATCTCTGGCACTGGCCATGTTCCGGGTGATAGCCGGATCGCCTTCGGTGGTGCCAGGGTTTTCCAACGAGAAGTTTCTGTCGCGCAACTACCAGGGCATGGACCGCGTTTTGCTCAAACAAGGCGACAAGAGCCTGGCTATTCCGGTGGACGAACGGGTTGCCACCTTGGTACCGTTTCGGGGCCCGGCGGGTGCAACTGGTGGCTCGTTTAAGTATGTATCTGCTTCCGATGTCCTGATGCATCGCGTGCCAGCAGGGAGTTTCAAAAACAAGATTGTGCTGATTGGAACCACCGCCCCGGGACTGCTGGATTTGCGCGTCACCCCCATGAGCGAAGCCTATCCGGGCGTGGAGACCCATGCCAACCTGATTTCGGGACTGCTGGATGGAAATGCCTTGCTGCGGCCAGACTACGCCCTGGGTTACGAGGTTTTTGCGCTGATCATTGCCGGGCTGATTCTGGCCTTTGGCCTGCCTTTGCTGCCTGCGTTGCAGGCGGTGGGTCTTAATTTTGGCGTGGTAGCGGTGCTGGCGGGTGTCAACTTCTGGCTCTACCAGTCTTACGGTCTGGTCTTGCCCCTGGCGTCATCGCTGTGTATGGCGTTGACCGCCTTTGGCCTGAACATGAGCTACGGCTACTTCGTGGAAAGCCGCACCAAGCGTGACCTGGCCAATCTGTTTGGCACCTATGTTCCACCGGAGTTGGTTGATGAGATGGTGAAGGACCCCGATGCCTACACCATGAAGGCGACCAACCGCGAATTGACCGTGATGTTCTGCGATATGCGCGGTTTTACCAAGATGTCGGAAAAAATGGAGCCGACCCAGTTGCAGGAATTGCTGACGGGCGTGTTTAGTAACCTGACCAGTCTGATTCGAGCCAACAAAGGCACGATCGACAAGTACATGGGCGACTGCGTCATGGCTTTTTGGGGGGCGCCGGTAGAAACTGCGGAGCATGCGCATCTGGCAGTCAAGTCCGCCATGGAAATGGCCAATGCGGTTCGCGGTATCAACCAGGAACACCGGAACAAAAACCTGCCGGAGATCGGGATTGGCATCGGCTTGAACACCGGCACCATGTGTGTGGGGGACATGGGCTCCAATATCCGGCGTGCCTACACCGTGATCGGTGATTCGGTGAATCTGGGCTCCCGCCTTGAAGGGTTGTCCAAGGCCTATGGTGTGGATATCGTGGTGAGTGAGTCGACACGCAAGCTTGCGCCTGATTTCGCCTGGCAGGAACTCGATCGCGTCCGCGTCAAAGGCAAGGAATTGGCGGTTGCGATATTCTGGCCCATGGCTCCTTCCAATCGGATGAGTGAGGAAGCCACCACCGAGCTCAAGACGTGGGGCAGTTTCCTGAAAGCCTACCGCGCCCAGAACTGGGACCAGGCGGATGTGCTGTTGATCAATTTAATGCGTATGAATGCCAAAAAATACCTGTACCAGTTGTACTCGGAACGGGTAGCCTCCATGAGATTGCTGCCGTTTGATCCCGAGTGGGATGGCGCCACCAATTTCGAAACCAAGTGAGGCCCATTTCGTGAAAGTTCGTGTACTCGGTTGCTCCGGCGCCATTGCCAAAGACTGCAGAACGACATCGTTTCTGATTGACAGAGATGTGCTCGTTGACGCGGGAACGGGCGTGGGTGACCTGACGCTGGATGAAATGCGCGCGGTGGACAGCGTCTTGCTGACCCACTCCCACCTGGACCACATTGCGGCGCTGCCTTTGATGGTCGATTCCGTGGCGGCACAACGCCAAAAGCCCTTGGCTATTTATGCCCTGGCGGGAACCATTGCAGCCCTCAAAGCGCACATTTTCAATGACGTAATCTGGCCTGACTTCACCCGCATTCCGTCGGTTGCGCAGCCATTTGTCTCCTTTCATGAGATCCAGATCGGGCAAACGCTGCAGTTTCACAACAAGGTGGTGGAAGTCCTGCCGGCCGTGCATACCGTCCCGGCGGCAGGATTTGCGATT
>CAIQEX010000207.1 GCA_903870955.1 uncultured beta proteobacterium | reverse complement strand
CCCAGTGCCGTATTTTTGCCATGCTGGGGATTTCTGGTGGCGGGAAGCATCCGCATGGAGGGCTTGAGCGAGCCGCTGCTCTGCAATGGTTTTGCGATTAATCTGCTGACGCCTGAAATGCCGAGCCTGCTGAAGCTGGCCAATCGCAGGCGCACGGTGCTGATGCTGGGCAACCCCTGGAGCAAGCCCTGGTTCAATCTGCCTCTGGACGAGGGCAACGCCACAGGTTGGCATGCGCACGCTCTGGTGCCCTGCTATTCCACGTTGCAAATGGAGTTTGCAGAGGAGGTCAGCTCCGGCAAGACGGCGCGGTTGTTGGCGGCTTACAGCATGCACGCCGACCCCACCTGGCTGGCGTTTGAGCCAGGGGCCGACTTGCGCAACGACTTGGGCGCGCCCTTTCAATTGCCCATTCAGAGGCCGGTGGCGCTGCTGTTTTTTGCCCACGAAGTCAGCACGCCGCAAACCGCCGTGCTGGGGACACTTAGCTGGACTTCGGGCTGGGTGCACACGGCGGCAGCCAGCATCCAGTTGGGCAAACCGGGACGCACTGGATTTTTTATGCTGCACAACGGCGATAAGACATTCGTCGGCCACCCGGTGCCCATGCAAGAGAACAAGCTCGGGTTGGAGTTCCACCTGCAGGCCACCGCGGCGCGCGCCGATGCCGACCTGTTGGCCCAGCCGACTGCAGCCCTCGGGCGTGCCATTGCAGTTCTGCACGTAGGCGAGGAGGGCACACAGCCACTGGTGTCTGAAGATGCAGACCCATTGCACATCCGCTTGGACGGCAGTGCTGCGGCACAGATCGTTTTTCCGGGCAGATGGTCCAGCTTCGTGGTGCGTCCCGCTGATTTGCTGGTGCTGCTGTTTCGGTTCAAAAACCTGCGCCTGCATTGCCACGGCAGCGATGCACCACGCCTGCTGCGCGCAGGAAATGAGCCCGGCAGGATGGTGGTGTACTTTCCACCGCAAAGCCTGGCTGAGGAGACGCCGCTTGAGGTGCACGTAGGCGACTATCCGGCACCCATCCGGGTGCGTCTGGCGGGCTTGAGTCGGCTGGCTTTCAGCACCACCGAGAGCACGCTGGCCTTTGACCGCAACACTTTGCTGGATTGGGTTCAAGCGCCCGGTAAAGCTGCTGGTGTCCTTTGGAGCACTTGTCTCACCACCATGCCGCTCAACGACGACGGCATCACCTATGCCGAGGATGACGAAACCAGCATCGAAGCGCCCTACGGCCTATTTGTCTCAGGCGATGCGTCCAGCCGTTGGCACGGTCAACAGACACCGGCTTTGCAAAACCACCGCAGCGAACTTTGGCATGTAAATCTACGCAGTGCCGAGCAGGGCAACCCGGTGATGAAAGCCTTTGACTACCGGCGTGAGGATCCGTTTGGTGACAGGCTGCCCCTGTCCTCCACAAACCGGCGTGACATTGTCAGCAACTGCATCGCACATGGTTTTGACGCCGAGCGTTTCATGCTCAGCCCATTGGGGGCCTGGATGAATGTGGAAGGCAAGTGGGAAGCCGCCTTGGAGAACTGGCGCAACGTCACCACCATGGGGCGCGACCATTACGTCAAAACGGCGTATCGCGGCATCCTGCTGCCCTTTGGTCACCGCGCCGTGTTCATCACCATCAGCGAACGCAAGTTTCTGGACAAGACCGGCGGCGCCAAAGAAGCGCGCCTGCAAATGCGCAAGTTCATCCTGGTGCGTGAACCGGTGCTTGCGTATGCGCTACCGCCCGAGTCCGACGTGGTGGCAGACAAATCGGTCGAATATCAGCAACGCCAGATGCCCTTCAAATCGGTGCGATTGCTGACGCTGAAGACCGCCGATCTGGACTATCCCAAAAATAGCCCGCTCAGCAGCAGCCCGCTGTGTCCGGCCGAGACTGCGTTCTGGCCCATGGTGGCTGCCAGCGCCACGCCGGTGGACTTTCAGTTTCTGGTGCGCGCCGAGGACCGTGCCGGCCACACGCTGGAGTGGATGATGCCCATGGCCTTTGTGCGCGCCGCCCGGATGGAGATAGATGACGCGACGCCGGAAACCATGGCGAATTACGAGGCCTTCCTCAGCGCAGCGCTGGGCCACAGCGGTGGAGCCAGGTTGCTGCGCACCAGTGGTGACAGTACCGACCCGATTTTTGATGCCGAACCACCCAATAGCCGGTATGTGAGCCCGTTGCATGGGCAGAGCCTGTCTCTGGTGCCCACTACTGGAAACGCCAAAGGTGCTGAAGGCGCCCAAGACAGCACCGTCAATGTGAGCACGCTGGCTTTTCGTGTGGCCATCGGCCACCGGTCCGACGATGCGGCCTATCTCCACCGCCGCGTCAACCCGGTGTTGGCAGATGCGACGCTGACCATTCCGGTCATGCGCCAATTGGGCCAGATCACCGAACCCAACCGCGCCACCTACGCGGGCGCCTATTTGCGCGATGGTTTTTCGACGAGCAACACCGGCGAAATCTATCTGCGCTTTGTGCAGAGCGTTGAACTGTCCTTCAGCCCCAGCAACGGTTCCGACAAGGTCGGCGGCGTGGTGTCGCCGGGTATGGCGATGGGTGGCCTGTCGCGGCTGATTGGCCCGGTCGGCGTCAAGACCGGCGACAGTGGCACGGAGGTTAGCGATGCGCATCTCACCACGCTGGCCAACGGCAGCTTTGACCCCGTGCAGTACTTTGCTGTCGCCATGAATTCCAAGTTGCTGGGTGGCGTGACCTTGCAGGACATTCTGGCGCCCGTGTCCTTCTCGGCGGCGAAGCTGGCAGATGCCAATAGCCCGGTGCCGATGTGGACCTCGGTGGCCAGTGCCGATGGCACCTGTCACCAACTCGCCTGGCACACCAGCGCGCTCAAGAGCAACGACAACTTCCTGCCCGGCGCTGGCGCAGAGCTGAAGTTGCTGGTGCGGGCGCAGGTGAGCGGCTCGGGCGTTGCCGCTTCCCGTGTGAGCGGTGAACTGAAGCATTTCAGCCTGGTACTTGCCGAGGTGATTGCCATCGAGTTTGACTGGTTCAAGTTCAGCGTGGAGCCGGGTGGCAAGCCCTTGGTGCATGTCAGCGTGCACGGTATCGAGTTCCTGGGGGCACTGAAATTCATCAATGCATTGTCGGGCGTGCTGGGGTTGAATAACTTCAACGATCCACCCTATCTGGACATCACCAGCGAGGGTTTGCTGTGCGGCTACAACCTGCGCATTCCGTCCATCGCGGTGGGCGTTTTCGCGCTGCAAAACCTGGCGCTCGATGCCAGCATTGCCTTGCCGTTTACTGGCGATCCGGCGCGCGCGCGTCTGGCCGTATCAAAGCGCCACGATCCCTTCCTGATCACCGTATCGTTGTTTGCGGGGGGCGGTTTCTTTGCCATTGAGGCGGCATCCGACAACACGCGCATTGTCGAAGGCTGCCTGGAGTTTGGCGGCAACATCGCACTCAATCTGGGTGTGGCCAGCGGCGGCATCCAGGTCATGGCGGGCATCTACTTCCGCATTGAGAAAAGCGCCTGCAAGCTCAGCGGCTATGTGCGTGCCAGTGGCGCGCTCGAAGTGCTGGGCATGATTACCGTCAGCGTCGAGTTCTATCTGGCCCTCAACTACGAACCGCCCCGGGTCTGGGGCGAGGCCAGTGTGACGGTAGAGGTCGAGGTACTGTTTTTCAGCGCCAGCGTCTCGCTCTCGGTGCGGCGCGAGTTTGCCGGTGGCTCACGTGACCTGCCTTTCCACGAAATGATCAGCCTTCCCGAGTGGGACAACTACCTCGCCGCGTTCGCGGATTAAAGCACCCCTGCCATGCAAGAAACTATTCTCTTTACGGTTGTCCCCCGCCACTTTGATGCGGCTGCACAGCGGCTGCACTTTGCGGTGCGCGTATCACCGCGCCTGCAAGGTGACAAGGCCTTCGAGTCGCTCGCCAAATTCTGCTTTGCCGACTGGGCCGCCAAGGCCCTGAGCTTCAAGGCCTGCTTGGGTGTCGGCCCCAACCCCACTGTGGTCGATGCGCAGATTGAAGACGACGTGCGCGACCCTGCGCTGTGGAACGCCATATTTCCCACCCATGCTGGCAAAGGCGGGGCCGGCGGCACGCTGGTGGAAAGTCATGTGTTTGACCGGCATGGACACTGCGCCCGCCCGGTCCGCAGTTTCCCCGTGATGGAGGTGCTGGACTATGTCAAAGGCATCTACCAGCGCGTTGCCATAGAGCATCCGCTGAGTCCGCCAGCCCTTGGCGCACTGATCAAACACAGGGAAGTAGGGGATCTGTCCTACAACACGAAGCCCTTGCTGATCGACATCCAAAAGTTGCTCGAAGAAGATAAGCCTTCGCCTGGTGACGAGGCCGTTAGCCCTACCAACAGCCTGGCCCAACTGCAGGACTTTCATTCGCCCAAGAACGGTGACTACAGCACACCGACGGACTTCAAAGCCAGTTTTGATTTTCATGAGACTCTGTCGCTGGTGGAGGATTCAGACTTCCTGCTGCACCGCCTGGGCCTGGTGTGGGAACTGTCCTGCGAAATGCCCCCCGATTTCGTGAACAACTTCGGTGGCGACAACGCAGGCATCAGCGTTATGGCGAATTGGCCGGAGCTTGCAAACATGGCAGCGCCGCCGACTCAGGTCGCGCCAATCACCATGTTCCGGTTTTCCAGGGATGAGGGTGTTTTCTGCGCCCAAGGCAGCGGTGCCATGGCACTTCAGGCGGGTTTCCTCGACCTGACGCAAACGGGTTATGAACTGACGCAGGTGGATGTGGACGGTGCCGCCATCAAGCTGGTGGATTACGTGCGCCACCTGGTCAATTTGCAACCGGAGCGTGCCAGCGTCGAGCACACCGAGTTACCCGCATTGCGCAGCGCTGGCTTGGCGCTGGTGCACACTGGCAGGGCGGCCTCCTTTGCGGCGCGCGCAGCCCGTGCCGCAGAGCTCAATAGCCAAATCGGCGGCCAGCCTGTGCTCTACGCGGATGACCTGGTGCGCGGCATGCGCCTGGACGTGTTGGCCGGCAGTGCCGGCGCAAACTGGCGCTCGTTGTGCCAGCGCGCGGAAACCTACAACACCCCCGGGTTGGCGCTCACCGAATACGCCCACGTCAACCGCGAAAGCACGCTGACCAGCGCGCCGACCCAAAAATCCAAGGACCCGGACTTCTTCCTGCATGAAACGCTGGCCCATTGGGAAGGCTGGAGTCTGGCCGTGCGCCGCCCCGGCAAGAAGGTGCCGGACCCCAGCCAGGTCGACGAGCACGTCGATTTGGTCGATGGCGCAGCAGCACCCGTTGTGGGCACGCTCAACATCACCCTGGATTTGCCCAAAGACACCCATGGCAAACCTTTGGCCACGTTGCCGCGCCTGCGCTTTGGTCGCTCCTACCGCATGCGTGCCCGCACGGTGGACATCACCGGCCGCTCGCTGGCCCTGCAACCGGGCGACAGCAGCCTGCAGGCGGCCACGCCCAACGCTGTGCGCTACCTGCGCTATGAGCCGATTGCATCGCCGGTGTTGGCACGCATCGCGAAGGCCGTGGAGGGCGAATCCATGGAGCGCGTGGTGATTCGCTCAGCGGATGACGTGGCTTCCAACACGGAGGAATCCATCCGCGTGGTCAGCCCGCCCCGCATCTCGCAACTCATGGCCGAGCATCACGGCATGTTTGACCAGCCACCGCCCTCCGGGAACTGGTACGCGTTGCTGACCGACCGCCATGGTGACAAGGGACAACTGCGTGGTGAAATTCCGGCTGGCACTGACCCGAAGGCCGATGGGGTCGACATCCTGGCGTGCGTGCCTACCGATGTGCCATATCTGCCCGACCCGCTGGCGGCCAGCACCTTGGTGCGGGTGCTGGGGCCGAATAGTGAGACGGAGCAGACCCTCTCCTTTGCCCACAGCGAAGCGTGGCCTCATGCCGCTCCGTTTTCCATCCGCCTGGTCAAGGGTGAGGGCCTGCCAGCGTGGGATGGCGATAGCCGCACGCTGAAAATCCCGGTCCCTGCCGGACGCATGCGCAGCGTGCAACTCAGCAGCGTGCCGCGCAGCGCCGACGACCTGGATTTGCTGGGTATTTGGGGCTGGGTGTGCAGCGCCGCCAGCCAGGAACGCCTGGATAAACTCCGCCCCTTGTGTGCCAGCGGCAAGCACTGGATGCTGACCCCTGCACGCAGCGTGACTTTGGTACACGCCGTCAAGAAACCCTGCAGCGCGCCCCGCATTGAAACCCTCTTGGCCCAACGCGCCATAGGTCAGAGCTTTGCTCTGTTGTCCGGCAGTGTTTCGGTT
>CAIQEX010000206.1 GCA_903870955.1 uncultured beta proteobacterium | reverse complement strand
GGATGGCGAAATCACCGACATATCTTCCTCGCAGGGCAGCAACATGGCGCTGCAGGTGACAGAAATATTCCAGGACTTGCTCAGCATCGTGTCTGTTGCCGGCGCCAAGTTTTAGCCCGCCATCCGCCCTATTCTGGAAACAAAATGAACAATGTCTTTCGCGCTCTGGCACTCATGACAAGCATGGCGGCATCACTGCACTGTGGTGCAGGCATGCAAAACCTGTCCAATCCTGTCGAATCACCGGAAGCCTACCAGCGGGCCCTGCCCCATGTGGAGGACCTGGCCCAACGGGTGGCACAGCTGCCCCGTCCCCCGCTGGCCGCGATCAGCAACACGCGCTCCGGCCTGCCGGTGCTTTACACCGCAGGTGCAACGGTGCTGGCCCAGCGGGTCACTGACAGTCAGGCGAATGAGATCGCGGCCATTTACTGGCACGACGCACAGGCGGGGGATGCTATCGCCCAATTCACCCTGGGCATTCTCTACACCCTAGGCGTGGTGCTTCCCCGCAACGCGTCGACGGCGGTGGACTGGTACCGCCAATCGGCCGAACAGGGCTATGTAAATAGCCAGATCAATCTGGGCTTCATGTTCGACAACGGCAAAGGCGTCGCGAAAGACCATGCCGCAGCCGTGCATTGGTACCAGTTGGCTGCGCTGCAGGGCGACAGCACGGCCCAGTACAACCTGGGCTCGAAATACCGGGACGGCGAGGGCGTTGCGCAAGACGACGCGCAGGCCCTGGCCTGGTTCCGCAAGTCCGCCGAGCAGAACGATGCATCGGGCCAGTCGGCGCTGGGTGAGATGCTGATGGATGGCGCCGGCACTGCAAGGGATGACGCTGCCGCTCTGCATTGGTTGCAGGCCGCTGCAGCCCAGGGCGATGCGCGCGGCCAAAGTGGACTTGGCGAGATGCTGGCCAATGGGCGCGCCATCCCGCAAAACGAGCAAGAGGCCATGGCGCTGTACCGCAAGGCGGCCGCAAGCGACGACAAGCGGGCACTCAATCACATCGGCGAAATGGTCCTGGCAGGTCGCACTGTTACGGCCAACCCGGCCGAGGCCGTGTGGTGGTTTGGTCGGGCTTCGCGCCTGGGCTTCGCCCCCGCCAAAAGCAACTTGGGCCATATGTATGCCATCGGGCAGGGCCTGCCCAAGAGTGCGGAAGATGCCGCATTTTTGTACCAGCAAGCCGCCGACAAGGGCTATGCGCCCGCCCAGTATCGGCTGGGGCGGTTGTACCTGGAGGGGCGGGGAGTGGAGAAGAACGCGGCCCTGGCTGCCCGTTGGCTGGGAAAGGCCGCGGCCTCCGGCGCTTGCCCTGCAACTGCCTGCGAGGAATAGGCTTTGCGCGCTATTGAATAGAGCGGGAAATGTGTTTGATTCATCGCAACAGCACCTGCAACAGGCCGAGGGCGATGGGGAATTGAAGTTGGCATCAAGAAAATTCAGAAAGTAAATATATATGGGCATCCAATTGCTTTCGCCTTCGGCCCCGTGGTCCGCATGGCAACCAAAACTGAGCAGGGCATTGCTCGGCCTGACTGTGCTTTGTGTGCTGAGCTTGGCCCACCCTGCGCTGGCTGCCGACAAGTGGCGTATCGATGACTTCGGCACGCGGGATCCGGAAAAGC
>CAIQEX010000205.1 GCA_903870955.1 uncultured beta proteobacterium | reverse complement strand
GTGGCTTGATCCACTGCAACAGCGCCTGCCACAGCTCTTCGGCGTTGATGGGTTTGGTGACGAACCCGTTCATGCCTGCTTGCAGGCAGCGGTTGCGGTCGGCCTCCATGGCATTGGCGGTCATGGCCACAATCGGCAAGTCGGCTGCCGAAAAGCGCTCACGGATCAGCCGCGCTGCGGTCACACCGTCCATGACCGGCATCTGCATGTCCATCAACACCATGTCATACGGTGCCTGGCGTGCGTGTTGCACATGAACCTGCGCCACTGCGAGTTGACCGTTGTGCGCCACGTCCACTTCAAAGCCCACGTCGCGTAGCATTTCGCAGGCCACCAGTTGGTTGATTTCGTTGTCTTCCACCAGCAAAATGCGCGTGCCGTGGATGGTTTCGAGTTGTTTTTCCAGCGCACTGTGCGTGGACTCTGGCTCAGGCACATCGACTAAAGCACCGGCATCCAGCCCTTGTCTCTGGGGCGTGACGGGCAGCATTTCTGGTGCGCCCCGGCGCAGGCATGCGGTAAACCAGAAGTTGGAGCCCTTGCCTACGACGCTCTCGACACCAACGCTTCCACCCATGGCGGTGGCCAGACTTTTGCTGATGGCCAGGCCCAAGCCGGTGCCACCGAACTCGCGCGTGATGGAGGCATCCGCCTGTTCGAAACTTGTGAACAGGCGTGCCATTTGCGCCTGCGTCAGCCCGATGCCTGTGTCCGACACGGAGAAATGCAGGCGCACTTCGTCTGCCACCATGCGGTCGATGCGGATCGCAATGCGCACCTCCCCGGTGTGCGTGAATTTGACGGCGTTGTTGGCGTAGTTGATCAGGATCTGGCCCAGGCGCAGCGGGTCGCCCATGAGCAGCTTGGGAATATCCGGATCGATGTCGCAATGCAGCTTCAATCCCTTGTCGGCCAAGGGTTTTGAAATCAGATTGACCACGTTCTCAACCACTGCATTCACGCTGAGGGGCAGCACCTCGACTTCCATCTTGCCGGATTCAATTTTGGAGAAGTCGAGGATGTTGTTGATGATGCCCAGCAGGTGCTCTCCGCTTTGCCGAATATTGCTCAGGAAGCCACGTACCCGGGGAGACATTTCGGCCTTGAGTGCCAATGCAGAAAGTCCGATGACCGCGTTCATCGGGGTGCGAATTTCATGGCTCATGTTGGCCAGAAATTCACCCTTGGCGCGGGTCGATTCCTCGGCACGCACCAAGGCCAACTCCAGTTCGCGGGTGCGTTGCTGCACCTCCTGTTCCATGCTGCGGTACAGGCGCGCACTCTCCAAAGCGATGGCTGCCTGACCCGCCATGATGCTGAGCACGCGCACCTGCGGGTCCGTGAACATGCCGGGGGCGAGGTTGTTTTCCAGGTACAGCACGGCGCTGATTTGCTGCTGGCGAACCAGCGGCACGCACAGCACGGAGCGCAGATTGCGCGCCAGCACTTCAGGGTCGCGCGCGATGCGGTGGTCTTGCGAGGCATCGGCAAAGACCTGGGCTCGACCGGTGTTCAGCAGCATGCGCAAGGCCAGGTTTGCCGGACGAAAGGGCGGCGCTTCATCCGGTGCATGGCCATAGCGGGGCCCTTCCCCGGATTGCATCAACCAGGCTTCCGGCACCAGATCGCCCTCGGCATCGGGCCGCAGCAGCAGGGCCTGTTCAGCCCCTGCGTTTTCGATCACCAGTGTGAGCAGTTTGCGCAGCAAGGTGTCGTAGTTCAACTCGGCGCTGATGGCTTCGCCGCTTTTTAGAATGCTCGCCAGATTCAGGTTGTCATACTGCGCCAGTGCCTGGGGTGTGTTTTCAAGTGCCATGCCGGACAGCACGGCCGTTGCGCCCCATGTGCGATAGGCCTTTTCGGCGCGGCTCTCAAAGCCTTCGGCCATGCAGTGCAGGTGGTGGCGCCGGCTCATCCTGGCCGCACGCGAGGCAATCAAGGCCTCGTCGTGCACAAATCCCTGCTTGTGCGAGCCTTGCAAAGCCAGCTCAAAAAGCTCCAGTGCCAGCCACGGCTCTCCCGACAAGGCCATCTGCTCGGCGCGCAACAGGTCGAGTTTGTGGCCGTACGTGAAGGGCGCAGCGCCGGTCCAGAGCCGGAGCATCTCCACCACAGGCTCGATCTGGGACAACGCTGCATCCAGCGTCACCCGGCCTTCCGCCGCAGCGGCGCTCCAGGCCAGCGCGGCTTGAAAGTGGTAGTTAGCGGAGCTGATGAAGCCCAGCAGAAAATCGATGTAGGCCGCGCCCTCGCGTGCGTGCAGCAAGGCGGTGGTGGTCTCTCCCGCCAGATTGGCGAGAAGCATTTTGTAGGTATGGAAGAACGCCCGCGCGAGGTGGTTTTCACCCAGACTGGCGAGGTGCGCGCGCTCCTGGAACTGGCCGTTGTCCAGGCTGGTGAGGTGATGGGTTTCACCTTGCAAGGCCGCCACCGTCTGGCGCAGGATAAGCAAAGCACCATCCGCATGCAGATTGCCGGTTTTGGCCGAATACGACAGCGCCTGTGCGATTTCACGGGCCACATCGGGCAGCGGTTCGCCCAACTCCAGCCGGGCGCAAATAGTCTGAAAGCTACTGAACCCTGCCAGCGGTAACAAACCACTTTGGTGCAGCAGTGCAAAGGTCTGGCGGGAACTTGCCAGGACATCGGTGAGTGGTTCGGTCCAGTGCAACAGCACCGAATGCACAAAGGCACTTTGCGCATACTGCACCGCATTGCCCTGCGCTTGCGCCATACGCATGGCAAAGCGGGTGGTGCGGGTGCCGGACTGGTAGTCACCCTGCAGCGCAATATAGGCGCCGCCAACGATGGACCATAAAAACGCCACACCACCGGTCTGGCCGCTTTCCATGGAAAAAATGGCTGCACGCAGGCCCAGCACGGTTGCCAGTACCGGGTCGGTGAAAAATGTGGGAATGGCGATGCCACCCATCAGCGACACCACTTCGTTAAAGCGCGGATCCGTGCTGTTCTCGAGCCCAAGAATGGCGTCATAGCCCAGCTCGTTCACCAAGGTGTGATAGCGCTGCAGGTCGACGGTCGCCTCACTGCGCAGGTTGTCCAAATGGATGGTAACGCCCAGCGATTCCAGGGCTTGCAGGCCGAGTTGTGTGGCGCGCGCGTAATCACCGCGCATGGTCAGCTGGTTGATGGCGCACAGATGTGCTGCGCCCATTTCGAGGGGGTCGCTGGGGTGACTCAGCAATTGCTCGTAATGGAATTGCGCCGCGTCAAAAGCCGCACTTCGGTAGGCACATTGTTGCGCCAGGCCGTGCAGGGAGAAGGCCACATCCGCATAGCTCGTCCAGGTGCGCATACCCAACAGCTTTAGCGCGTCCTCGGCAAAGTGACGTCCCTGTACCGAAGCGTTGGATTGGAGTGCGCGTTGGGCGGCTTGCACCGCAAGCTCGGCATAGCGGAGCAGCTCGGCCGGTTCACTGTGCGCATCCAGCGAGGCCGCCAGATGTCCCAGCAGTTCAAACAAACGGCGTTGGCGCGCCTCTTCATTCATCTGGAGTATTTGGCGCGCAATGTGCTGGTGCAGGACACGTCGGGCGGGTTGATCCAGCAGGCACAGCGCGACTTCCTGAATGCGGTCATGGTTGAAGGCATACAGCCCACGCTGCACATTGCGCAGATAACCCTGCGCGCACAAACGATCAATGGCGACCCAGAGGGCTGCCGGAGTCAGTTTTTGCAAGGCACCGACCTCAGCGGCCTGAAACTCCACGCCCACCACGGCGGCGGTGGCCAGCAGAAGTCCCTGGGCTGGGGGCAATTGCTGCATCTGGACGAGCAGCATTTCCACCACGTTGTCGGTCAACGCGCTGGACTTAATGGCTGCGGAATCCCAGGTCCATTGCCGCACCTTGGGGTCGAATTGCAGCCAGTTCTGTTGCACTGCAAAGCCGAGGAAACGGTGCACAAAAAACGGATTCCCCGCAGTTTTGCGCGCGATCAGGTGCGCCAGTGGTTGCAAGAACTGATCGGCTCCCTGCAGCACATCGCCCAGCCATTCGGAAATGCTTTCTTCGTCCAGCCCATTGAGCTGCAGCGTGCGCGGTGCACGTCCTGCGGCCTGCAGCCTTAGCAACAGCTGGCTCAAGGTTTCGTTGGCTTCCAATTCATTGTCGCGATACGTCAGCACCAGCATCACGTGTTGCAGCGTGCGGTCCAGCATCAGCTGTTCCAGCACCGCCAGCGTCGCCGGGTCAGCCCCGTGCAGGTCATCGACAAACAGGATCAGCGGCGTGCCGCGGTCGGCAAACAGCTGCAAAAACACCTTGGTTGCCCGGAAAAAGCCACCTTGAAAATGCGATGCTTCCGGTTCCGGCGTCTCCCGGCGCACGCCCATCAGCTCGACCAGGGAGGGGGCCAGTAGCAGCAAATAGGGAAGGTCCTTACCCAGGGCGAGTTTCAGCTTTTCGATCCAGATGGATTGGGCATCCTCGTCTTTCTCGCGCAACTGGGCACTCAAAATTTCCAGCGCCTGGGTTAGCGCCGAATAGGGTTGGTTGCGCCGGAAGGCATCGGTCTTGGAGCCCACGAAATAGCCGCCCTCCAGCAGCAGTTTGCTGCGGATGTCGCCCACCAGCGCCGATTTGCCAACGCCTGAGTAGCCCGTAATGCAAACGCTCACGCTGGCACCCTCGCGCACTTGTTCCAGCGCCTGGCTCAACGCTTCCAGGGGTTCTTCCCGGCCATACAGGCGGCTGGGATGGCGCAGTTGGCCGGAGAAATCTTCTGCCCCGAGCGGGAAAATCGGGATGTGATCGCTTGAAGCCAGTGCTTGCAGGCAGTGCTGCACGTCCGTCTTCAGGCTCCAGGCGCTTTGGTAGCGCTGTTCAGGCATTTTTTCCAGAAGCCGGGCCACGATGCGCGAGAGCATCTCCGGCGTCGATGGCGCGGCTGCATTCAAGCTGCGTGGGCGCAATGCCACATGGGCGTGTAGCCAGCCCAGTGCGTCGCTGGCTTCGAACGGATATTTGCCGGCGACCAGCCGGTACACCACGACGCCAAGCGCGTACAGGTCGGCTGGCGAGTCCACAAATCGGTTCATGCGACCGCTGCATTCAGGCGGCATGCAGGCCGGGTCTGTCTCGACGCTTCGGTTGAAGAAGTCGGAACCCTGCGCATCATTGCGGGTGCGCGCCAAGTCGAAATTGTGGAGGCTGGCGATTTGTGTGTCCGGGTTCCACAAAATGGTGCTGGGCGACAGGTTGCCATGCACCAGACCCCGGCTGTGCACGCGCTCCAGACCCTCGGCAATATCAGCGGCCAGGCGCAAGGCCCGCTCGACCGGCCATGGCTGCGTGCTGAGCTGCAGTTGCAATGGCAAACCACAGTCGCTCAGCAATGCCATGCAGGGCATGCCCTCGTAGCTGATCAAGCGTGGGTCATTTGCAACACCCCGGCCCTTCGCGCTGTGTTGCAGGGTGATGCCCTTGCGAAATCGCCGGTGCGCGGCCCGGTCGCCCAGGCCACTTTTAAGCACCCGCAGCAGCCAGTTCTGTCCGCGTGCGTCGTGTGCATGCAAATAGTCTGCGAAGAGACCTACGCTGAGTAAGGACACTTCTGAAAAATCGCCGGGGCTTGGCGCGGGGGGTAGAGACATAGTCAGGGGTCCATTCGACGATCCGGATCGATCGTTTGTTTGCTCCCCCCAGGGGCGAATGCCGCATGAACCTGTGTCAGCGACTGAAGCGACCAAGTCTATAGCCAATGTCGCAGCTTGGCGCGGGTAAGTGACGGGCTTCGTCACAGCGTCTTATGGGTAGTTCTACAGATGCGCGATGCCCGGGGTGGTGACAGAATCGGACCCCGAGCCCCACGCAGCCGCATGGGGTCATAAACACAAGATGAGGCAATTCATGTTCAAACCTTTTGCTGCAGGACTGTTGGCCTGTGCCACCCTGGCGACTTTTTCCGTTCATGCCGCCGACGATGTGATTCGTCTTGGCAACCTCAAACTGGCGCACTTTGCCGCCATTTCCTACATCAAGGAAATCGCCCCCAAGTGCGGCATTCAGGTGACAGAAAGCACCTTTGCCAAAGGCCTGGACGTGATGCAGGCCATCATCGCCGGTGAGCTGGATGTGGGGGCCACCGCCTCCGAGGCCGCCATCTCCGGGCGCGCCAAAGGCATACCGATTTACATCGTGGCCGGCTTTGCCAAGGGCGGTGCGCGTCTGGTGGCACGGCCTGATGCCGGCATCAAGACCGTGAAAGACCTGAAAGGCAAAAAGGTCGGTGTGACGCGCGGCAGCATCCAGGAACTGCTGCTGGCCACCGAGCTGGGCCAGAACGGCCTCAGCTCGTCGGACGCTCCGGGCAAGGACGTGCAGTTGATTTATCTGTCGTACCCGGATTTGAACGCTGCCCTGATCGGCAAAAATCTGGATGCCATCATGCAGACCGAGCCGCAGGCTTCGCAGGCATTGAACAAGAACTTTGGCGTGGAAATCATCAAGCCCTACGACACGCCGATCGGCGAGCCGGTGCGCACCCTGGTGATGACCGAGAAGTTTTACAAAGAGCGCCGCCCTTTGGCTGAAAAGTTCATGCGCTGCTTTGTCGAAGCCACCAAGACCTTTATCGACAACAAAGCCACGGCTGAAAAATATGTGACACAAACCGTGTTCAAGGGCCAGATCACCAAGGACGATTTTGATGATGCCATCGACAACTCGCCCTATAGCTTTGACATCACGCCTGCGCACATTCAGGTCTCGACCGACCTGATGGTGAAGTACGGCATCGGCAAGATGGACAAACCCCCGGTCGCCACCGAATGGGTTAAGACCGATTTGCTCGACGCCGCCAAAAAGTCCCTCAACGTCAAGTAATCCGCCATGAGCAAAGCCTTCAATTGGCGCGACGTCGGCGCCGGGGTCATTGTGCCCATCGTCCTGATCGCCATCTGGCAATCCGCCTGCAGCCTGGGCTGGGTCAACGAGCATGTGCTGCCCTCCCCGTGGGCTGTGTTGACCCGCTGGGTGGCCTACCTGTTGCCCGCCAAATCCTTTGCGGAAACCGGTGGCAACTGGCTGGCCTGGGCGATCTCCGGCGAGTTGATTCTGGATGCCTCTGGCAGCATGTACCGGGTGGTGGTGGGCTTCTGTGTGGGCGCCGGTCTGGCCCTGCCGCTGGGTCTGGTCATGGGGGCCAGCCCACGCGTTTATGCCTGGCTCAACCCGCTGGCGCAGGTGTTGCGCCCGATCCCGCCGATTGCCTACATCCCGTTGGCGATTTTGTGGTTTGGGCTGGGCAATCCGCCAGCCATCTTCCTGATTTCGATTGGTGCCTTCTTTCCGGTGCTGATCAACACCATCGCCGGTGTGCGCCATGTGGACGGCATTTATTTGCGGGCGGCCCGCAACCTGGGGGCCAACCAGAGCACCTTATTTTTGCGCGTTATTTTGCCGGCCTCCGTGCCCTACATTCTGTCGGGTGTGCGCATCGGCATCGGCACCTCGTTCATCGTGGTGATCGTGTCCGAGATGATCGCCGTGAACAACGGCCTGGGCTTTCGCATTCTGGAAGCGCGGGAGTATTTCTGGTCCGACAAAATCATCGCCGGCATGATCAGCATTGGCATGCTGGGTCTGGCCATCGACATGGGCGTGAACAAGCTGAATAACTATTTGCTGCGCTGGCACCGTGGTCTGGAGCATTGAGATGAGCGCAACACATATCGCCGTGAAGGGCGTCAACAAAATCTTCTCCAGTGCCGACCGCGAAGTGGTCGCCCTCAAAGACATTGCGCTGGATATTCCACAAGGCCAGTTCGTGTGTTTGCTCGGCCCCTCGGGCTGTGGCAAGTCGACCCTGCTCAACGCCATCGCCGGTTTCTCGTTGCCCACCAGCGGCAGCATCACGGCGGACGGAAAAACGGTGACCGGCCCCGGTCCGGACCGGGGCATGGTGTTCCAGGAATATGCGCTCTTCCCCTGGATGACAGTCGAAAAAAACATTGCCTTCGGACTGGAAATCAAGGGAACGCCTGCCGCGCAGATCCATGACACGGTGACCACGCTCTTGGCCAAGTTGGGACTGACTGATTTTCGCAACCGCTATCCCAAAGACCTGTCGGGCGGCATGCGCCAGCGCGTGGCGATTGCCCGCATCCTGGCGCTGGACTCCCCCATCATGCTGATGGACGAACCCTTTGGCGCGCTCGATGCGCTGACCCGGCGCAACCTGCAGGACGAGTTGCTGCGCATCTGGTCCGAGCTTGGCAAGACGGTCATTTTTGTGACCCACAGCATCGAAGAAGCCATTTACCTGGCTGACCGCATTGTGGTCATGACCTACCGGCCCGGCACCGTCAAGCGCGACCTGTTGGTGGACCTGCCGCGCCTGCGTGATCCATCCTCGCCCGCCTTCAACAGCTTGAAACGCGAGTTAGGCCAGTTGGTCATGGAAGAGCAGCAGCGGCACCACGATGCCGAGTTGGTGGCGGCAGTCGACTAAGCATGACCGATACAACCCGAATCCCCACGGTGCCGGATGCGCAACTTGGGCCGGTTGAGGTGGTGCAAGCCATTCGCAAACGACGCGGTGGCACCCTGCTAAACCTGGACCGCATGTTGCTCAACAGCCCGGCGTTTGCCGTGGGCTGGAACGGTTTTCTGGGCGCGGTGCGTAACGCGTTGTCGCTGGACGCCCGGTTACGCGAGTTGGCGATCTGTGCGGTGGCGGTGCTGAACCGCGCGGATTACGAACTGTTGCAGCATGCGCCCGAGTGGCTTGCAGCCGGTGGTACGCAAGAGCAGTTGGAGCGATTGCCGGACTATGCTGCCGCGTTGCAAGACGTGGCCGTGTTCAGTGAGGCCGAGCGTGCGGTGATGCAATTGACCCTGGAGATGACGCGCAATGTGCAGGTCAGCGATGCCAGCTTTGCGCGTGCCCAGGTGGCGTTGCATTCCACACAGGCCTTGGTGGAACTCGTCGGTGTGATTGCCGCCTACAACATGGTTTCGCGTTTTCTGGAAGCCCTGCAAGTGGCACCTGAGTCCAACATCGCAGCCTGAAAAACCCGTCTGGACTACAACGCTGAAAAGGCGGTGACTTCGCTGTTGTCATGCCTTTGCATGAATTCAAGAAACTGCTGAGCAGGCATCGGCCGCGCGAATAAATAGCCCTGCCCCACATCGCAGCCCAATTTGCGCAGTACCGCCAACTGTTCGGTGGTTTCCACGCCCTCGGCAATCACCTTCAGTCCCAGTGCACGCCCCATGGCGATGACGGCGGTGCAGATGGCCAGGTCGTCGCTGTCATCCGGTAAACCACGCACAAATGACTGGTCCAGTTTCAGGTTGTCCAGCGGCAGGCCTTTGAGTTGGCTCAGACTCGAATAGCCGGTACCAAAATCATCCAGCGCCAGCACCACGCCCACCTCTTTAAGCCG
>CAIQEX010000204.1 GCA_903870955.1 uncultured beta proteobacterium | reverse complement strand
TGCTGGTGTCGTTTGCCTCCAGTCTGGGCGCAACCCTGTCTTTCTGGATGGCGCGCCTGCTGTTGCGCGATTGGGTGCAGGCACGGTTTGCCCAGCAACTTGGCGAAATAAATGCCGGTGTGCAGCGTGCGGGCTGGTTGTATCTGCTGAGCCTGCGGCTGATTCCGGTGGTGCCGTTCTTTCTGATCAACCTGACCATGGGGCTCACATCACTGCGCACCTGGACCTTTTACTGGGTCAGCCAACTCGGCATGCTGGTGGGCACGGCGGTCTACGTGAACGCCGGTATTCAGTTGGGTAATTTGCGCAGCCTGTCCGACGTGGTCAGCCCGGCTTTGCTGGGTTCGTTGGCGCTGCTGGGACTGTTTCCCCTGGTGGTGCGTCGCGTCTTGCGCCACTGGGAGCGCCTGCGTGTTTTTGGCCCCTGGCGCAGTGCCAGACCGCGCCGGTTTGAGCGCAATCTGGTGGTGATCGGTGGCGGCGCCGGTGGGCTGGTTTCGGCCTACATTGCCGCCGCAGCCAAGGCCCGCGTCACCCTGGTCGAAGCCCACAAAATGGGCGGCGACTGCCTCAACTACGGTTGTGTGCCCAGCAAGGCCCTGATCCGCAGCGCCAAGCTGGCGCATCAGATGCGCCATGCAAGCAGCTACGGTCTGACCGCCACTGAGCCCGCCTTCGACTTCAAAAAATTGATGCAGCGCGTGCAGCAGGTGATAGCCGAGATTGAGCCCCATGACAGCGTGGAACGCTACACCGCGCTGGGCGTGGATGTGGTGCAGGGCTACGCCAAAATCGTCAACCCCTGGACGGTGGAGATTGCCCTCACGGGTGGTGGCACGCAGCGGCTGACCACGCGCGCCATCGTGATTGCCGCCGGCGCACAGCCGGTGGTGCCGCCGCTACCGGGCTTGCGCGAAGTGGGCTATCTGACCAGTGACACGCTGTGGGCGCATCTGGCCACGCTGGAGCGCCTGCCCCGGCGTTGGGTGGTGCTGGGTGGCGGGCCGATTGGCTGCGAGTTGGCGCAGGCCTTTGCACGCTTGGGTGCGGACGTGACGCAAGTCGAGATGGCGCCCCGATTGCTGTTGCGCGAGGACGACGAGGTGTCCAGCTTTGCCCAAGCCGCTCTGGAGGCAGACGGCGTGCAGGTGCTCACCCACCACCAGGCGCTGCGCTGCGAGATGCAAGGCGATAGCAAAGTGCTGGTGCTGTTGCACCAGGGCCAGGAAGTTCGCATGCCCTTCGATGAGTTGCTGTGCGCAGTCGGTCGTGCGGCGCGGCTCACCGGCTATGGTTTGGAAGAACTGGGCATTGCCACCGACAAAACCATCACCACCGATGACACGCTGCAAACCCTCTACCCCAACATCTATGCCGCCGGTGACGTGGCCGGCCCCTACCAGTTCACCCATGTGGCGGCGCATCAGGCCTGGTACGCCACGGTGAACGCGCTGTTTGGCGACTTCAAGCGCTTTCGGGTGAACACCAAGGCGATTCCGCAGGCTACGTTTATCGATCCCGAAATCGCCCGCGTTGGCCTCAACGAGCGTGAGGCACAGGCCCAGGGCATCGCCTATGAGGTCACCCGCTTTGACATCGCCGAACTGGACCGCGCCATTGCCGACGGCGCCACGCAGGGTTTCGTCAAGGTGCTGACCATGCCGGGTAAGGATCGCATTCTGGGCGTCACGATTGCCGGTGCGCAGGCCGCTGAGTTGCTGGCCGAATACGTGCTGGCCATGCAACACGGCCTGGGTTTGGGCAAGATTCTGGGCACCATCCACAGCTACCCCACGATGTCCGAAGCCAACAAATATGCCGCCGGCCAATGGCGCCGCGCCCACCAACCCGCCGCGCTGCTGCGCTGGGCGCAGAAGTTTCACGACTGGAGACTTGGATGAGCCCGGCACGGCAGCTATTACTTCTTGGCGCGGGCCATGCGCATGTGCACGTGTTGTCGCAAATGGCGCAATCCCCCTGGGCCGGTGCGCAGGTGACGTTGATTGCACCGTATGACCGGCAGCTCTATTCCGGCATGGTGCCTGGCTTTGTCGCTGGCCACTATGCGTTGGAAGACTGCGTGATACCGCTGGAGCCCCTGGTGCGGCGCAGTGGCATCCGCTGGATTCAGCGCAACGTGCGTGGCATGGATGCCAGCGCACAAACGGTGACACTCGATGACGGCAGCGTGTTGCGCTACGACTGGTTGTCCATCAACACCGGCCCGGTGCAAAACCGCGCGCTGATCGAGCAAAGCATGCCCGGCGCGCGTGAGCACGCCCTGTTTATCCGCCCGATAGAAGCCTTTGGTGTGCACTGGCCCAAAGTCGTCGAGATGGCGCAGACCAAGCCCCTGCGCATCGCCGTGATCGGTGCGGGTGCAGCCGGCATCGAGTTGGCCATGGCGGTGCGCAAGCGGCTGCCGCAGTCCGCCATCACCTTGTTATGCGGCGACACACCGCTGGGTGCCGGCTATGCGGAAGGCGTGCAGGGCCGCATCAAGGCCGCCCTGCTCCGGCGCAAGATCACCTTGCTGCCCGAGAGTGCCGCCGGCGTTCGCCCGGGCGAAGTCGTGCTGTCCCGTGGCGGCACGCTGGCCTGTGACGTGCCGCTGATGGCCACCGGTGCGCAAGCGCCCGCGTGGTTGCTGACCAGTGGCCTGGGTCTGGATGCGCTTGGTTTTGTTGCGGTGGACGCATGCCAACGCTCCACCAGCCACCCGCAGGTATTTGCCGCTGGCGATGTCAGCACCCGTACCGACCGCACGCTGGCCCGCAGCGGCGTCTATGCGGTGCGTGCGGGACCCGCACTGTCGATGAATCTGGCCGCCACATTGGCCGGGCAGCCGCTTGCCGAACACCAGCCACCCGAAAAAACACTGAACCTCATTTCATGCGGCGACCGCTACGCCATAGCCAGTTGGGGCAAACACAGCGCCGAAGGCCATTGGGTCTGGTGGCTCAAAGACTGGATTGACCGGCGCTTTCTACGCCGCTACCGCGACTCTGCGTCGTAAAGTGCGCACCTGAAAACACGGCCCTCGATGCGCCTATGCGCCGCGTCCGGGTCCATGGATTAGCCCGACTTGCCCTCGGAAAAGCGGCTGTCGATGCCCTTGGCTTTCATCTTGCGCTCGAGTTCCTGGTCTTCCAGTTCGCGCTTGCGTTGGACCTGCTTGCGCAACTCCTCCTGGCGCTGGGCTTCGACCTCTTCGGCACTGGGTCCGTGGTCGAGTGACAAGGTGGGACCGTCGGCGCCTGCCGGTTCGCCGCGCTTGCTTTTGAGCTTCAGCGAGAGGCGCAATTCATTTGCCGAGTCGGCGTTGCGAATCGCCTCCTCGTAGGAAATGAAGCCATCGTTGTAAAGATCGAAAAGTGCCCAGTCGAAAGTGCGCATGCCCAACTCACGCGAGCGCTCCATGATGGTCTTGATGTCGCCAAACTGTCCTTTAAAAATACGCTCGGCAATGGTCGGGGTGTTCAGCAAAATCTCGATCGCCGCCTTGCGGCCCTTGCCGTCTTCGGTGCGCACCAGACGCTGCGAGATGATGGAGCGCAAATTGGCCGACAAGTCCATCAGCAACTGGTTGCGCCGTTCATCCGGAAAGAAGTTGATGATGCGGTCAATCGCCTGGTTGGCATTGTTGGCGTGCAACGTACCCAGACACAGGTGGCCGGTTTCGGCAAACGCGATGGCGTGCTCCATGGTCTCGGGGTCGCGAATTTCACCGATCAAAATCACATCCGGTGCCTGACGCAAGGTGTTCTTCAGCGCATGGTGCCAGCTGTGCGTGTCCACACCCACCTCGCGGTGGCTGACCAGGGATTTTTTGGATGCATGCACGTATTCGACCGGGTCTTCGACGGTGATGATGTGACCCGCCGAGGTGCTGTTGCGGTAGTCAATCATGGCGGCCAGCGAGGTCGATTTGCCCGAGCCTGTGCCACCCACCACCAGCACCAGACCGCGCTTGTTCATGATCACATCTTTGAGCACTGGAGGCAGGCCCAGTTTTTCAAAATTCGGAATTTCAGAGGCGATGGTGCGCACCACCATGCCCACGTTCTGCTGCTGCACATAAACGTTGACCCGAAAGCGCGAGACACCGGGAATGCTGATGGCGAAATTGCACTCCATCTCTTTGGCGAATTCGGCGCGCTGTTTTTCGTTCATCAGCGACTCGGCAAACACCCGGGTCATTTCACCGTTCAGCTTTTGCTGGGTCAGGGCCTGCATGTTGCCGTGGGCCTTCATGCTCGGCGGGAAGTCGTTGGCAATGAAAAGGTCAGAGCCGCCGGCCTGGCTCATGGCGGCTAGCAGCTTGTGCATGTAGGCTCGCGCCTGTTCTTCGGTCAGTGTGGACATGTTTTATGGAACCCGGGGTGACAGCAGCGCAAAGTATCTGCGGCTACGGCGCACGGGTCAACATCCCCCGTGCAGCGCGTCTGACACTGCGTCACAATAGGCCATGAAATTGCTGTCACAAATTCTGTATATCCTGCGCATGGAGACGCGGGCCTTCTTGCGCTATCCCAAGCTGTTTCCTGCCACGCTGCTGGTGGCACTGATTCCAGCCTTGTATGCGTTCATTTACCTTTCCAGCGTGTGGGACCCGGCCTCCAAAATTGGCGCCTTGCCCGCAGGCCTGGTGAACCAGGACAAGGGCGTGGAATACCGCGGCCAGGTCTTTAACGTGGGGTGGGAAGTGGCCGCCTCCCTGCGCCAAAAGAAGACCTTTGGTTTCAAGGATTTTGCCAATGAAGCCGAGGCGCGCGAGCAGGTGCGTAGCGGCGCTCTGGCCTTTGCGCTGGTGATTCCGCCCGACTTCAGTTCCAACGCCATTCCCGGCCATGAGGCCGGCGCCGGCAAACTGGTGGTCTACACCTCTGAGGGCAACAACTTCGAGAGCGCGCTGTTGGCGCGTAACTTTGCCAAAGAACTGGGCCATGACGTCAATGAAAGCCTGAACGAGCGGCGCTGGAAACTGGTGCTCCTGAATGCCGCGGGCTCACAGCGCAGCGTGGACCGACTGCGCCAGGGTGTGAGCCAACTGCGCACCGGCGCGCATGAACTGAGCCGTGGCATGGTGCCCCTGGTGAATGGCGCGCATCAGACCGTGAGCGGGTCCCAACGCCTCAACAGCGGTGTCGACCAGCTCAACAGCGGCATGCGACAACTGGGAACCGGGCTCAAGACGCTGGACGCCAAGCGGCCGCGCAACAGTGACCTGGACCGGCTCAAAACCGGTGCCGAGCAATTGGCCGCCGGACATGTCGAACTCAGCAAGGGCATGAGCGAACTGAAAGGCGGCAGCCAGGTGATCCGTGGCGGTGTTGCCAGCTTCAGGGACCAGGCCCGCGACAGCATCATGGTGCCTGCCAAAGTAACCGAGGGTCTGGATCAGCTTTACACCGGCGTGACGCAACTGGACACCGGGATACAGTCCGCAGCGGAAGCGCACAGCAAGCTGGAAGAAGGCGCCGACAAGCTCAACACCGGCTTGGGGACATTGACCACCGGCTTGCGCGCCCTCAACCTGGGTCTGCGCACCATGGTGCAGAAGTTGCCGGAAGACAGCCAACTCGATGAACTGGACCGCGGCACCGACGCGTTGGTGAGTGGCACCACGGCGCTGGCCCAGGGCGCACAGAATGCGCGGCAAGGCGCAGACCGGCTCAGTGCCGGTCTGGATTTGCTCTGGGACTCCTTGCCGGGTGACGTCGACAAGCCCGATGGCAGCGCACAGGGCCTGGCCAATTCCGTCAGCCCCCTGGTGGAAGTGGAGGCCGCGGTGCCCAACAGCGGCAGCGGCTTTGCACCCAACATAATTCCTGCGGCTCTTTGGCTGGGTGCCGGTGTGGCTGCATTCCTGATTCACGTCCGGGTGCTGCCCAAGGGGGCGCAAAATTTCTCCAGCCCGGCCAAGTTACTGGGCAAGATGGCGATCCCGTTCATCGTGGTCATGCTGCAAGCTGCGCTGCTGTATGCCACCGTGGTTTGGGGTTTGCAGATTCGGGTGGTCCGAACCGATTTGTTCACGCTGACGCTGGCGCTGTCATCGCTGACGTTCCTGTGCATCGTGTTCGCACTGACGCGTGTGATGGGAGACGCGGGCAAGGCCGCCTCGATGATTTTTCTGGCGGTGCAGCTCTCGAGTTCTGGCGGCATATTGCCGGTGGAGCTCAGTGGCACCCTGTTCAGCGAAATCAGTCCCTGGCTGCCGCTGACCTGGGTGGTGCGGGCCATGAAGATCTGCATGTTTGGCGCCTATGGCAATGACTGGCAACATCCGATCACCATCATTGCCGAGACCTGCCTGATTGCGCTGGTAT
>CAIQEX010000203.1 GCA_903870955.1 uncultured beta proteobacterium | reverse complement strand
GGGCCATTCAGCGCGGCCAGTGGCGTGCGTTCGCCCATGGACATGGCTTCGCCGGCAAAACCCTTGTAATCGGCCAACGTCACGGCGCAATCGGCCACCGGCACCTGCCAAGGGCCGACCATCTGGTCGCGGTGCGTCAGGCCGCCCACGGTCCGGTCGCCAATGGTGATCAGGAAACGCTTGGAGGCCACGGTCGGATGGGCCAGCACGTCGATCACGGCTTGCTGCAACGAGACCCCGGTCAGGTCCAGCGGCTTGGCGATGCGGTTAACCGTTGCCACATCGCGCTGCATTTTGGGCGGCTTGCCCAGCAGCACATTCATGGGCATTTGGACGGGTGATTCCTTGCCTTCATCGACCAATTCAAGTTCACGCTCTTCCGTCGCCACACCCACCACCGAGAACGGGCAACGCTCGCGCTCACACAAAGCCTTGAACAGTTCAAGCGACTCGGGAGCGATGGCCAGCACATAGCGCTCCTGGCTTTCGTTGCACCAGATTTCCTTTGGTGCCATGCCGCTTTCTTCCAGCGGAACCGCGCGCAGATCGAAGCGTGCGCCCCGCTCTGCATCGTTGGTCAGCTCAGGGAAGGCATTCGACAAACCACCGGCGCCGACATCATGAATCGCCAGAATTGGGTTACCAGTTCCAGCCGGGCCGCCGGTTTGTCCCAAGGTCCAGCACTGGTTAATCACTTCTTGCGCCCGGCGCTCAATCTCCGGGTTGCCGCGCTGCACCGAGTCAAAGTCCAGGTGCGCCGCATTGGCGCCGGTTGCCATGGAACTGGCAGCACTCCCGCCCATGCCGATGCGCATGCCAGGGCCGCCGAGTTGAATCAGCAGGCTACCGGCCGGAAAGGCAATCTTGTGGGTCTGGGTCTGGTCGATCACACCCAATCCACCGGCAATCATGATGGGCTTGTGGTAGCCACGTTGCAGCGTGTCCTGGTCGGTGACCACGGTCTGCTCGTATTCGCGGAAGTAGCCCAGCAAATTGGGACGGCCGAACTCGTTGTTGAAGGCGGCGCCGCCAAGCGGCCCTTCGATCATGATTTGCAGCGGGCTGGCGATGTGCTCGGGCTTGCCGTCCGCTTGATCCGACATACCACCCCAAATTTTGGAGACGGTAAAGCCGGTCAGGCCGGCCTTGGGTTTGGAGCCACGCCCGGTGGCACCCTCGTCGCGAATTTCCCCCCCGGCGCCGGTTGACGCACCTGGGAAAGGTGAAATGGCGGTCGGGTGGTTGTGCGTTTCCACCTTCATCAAAATGTGCTGCGTGGCGGTCTGCTTTTGATAGCCCGCCATAGTGGAACCACCACTGACGCTGGCTGCCGCCGTGGCCACAAAGCTTTCCACCACGCCACCTTCCATCACAGAAGCGTTGTCCGAGTAGGCCACCAGCATGTGCTGCGGATTGAGCTTGTGGGTGTGGCGAATCATGCCAAACAGGCTGCTGGTCTGGGGCACGCCGTCGATGGTGAATTCGGCGTTGAATATTTTGTGGCGGCAATGTTCGCTGTTGGCTTGGGCGAACATCATCAACTCCACATCGG
>CAIQEX010000202.1 GCA_903870955.1 uncultured beta proteobacterium | reverse complement strand
GCCGCTATCGAATCGGGCGCCGCCAAGGCCAAGTTGGATGCCTTGGTGGCACTCTCCGCCGGCTTCATCAAATAAGGAAAAAATGAGCGATATTCTGGACAAAATAGTGGCGGTGAAGCTGCAGGAAGTGGTTGTGGCCAAGACCCGCAAGTCGCTGGAGTTGGTGCGGGCGGACGCCGAATCGCGCGTGCTTACGCGGGATTTTGTTGGTGCCATCCGGACCAAGATTGCAGAAGGCAAGCCCGCCGTTATCGCCGAGGTGAAAAAAGCCAGCCCGTCCAAGGGCGTGATTCGTGAAGACTTTATTCCTGCAGACATTGCCCAGAGCTATGCCGAGTTCGGTGCCGCCTGCCTTTCGGTGCTGACCGATGTGCAGTTCTTTCAAGGCAGTGTGGATTACCTGAAGCAGGCGCGGGCGTCCTGTCAGTTGCCGGTGCTGCGCAAGGACTTCATGGTGGACAACTACCAGATATACGAATCACGCAGCATGGGGGCTGATGCCGTGCTGCTGATTGCGGCTTGCCTCGATGACGCGCAGATGAAGGATATGGAATCCATTGCACTGAGCCTGGATATGGCGGTTCTGGTGGAGGTGCATGACCAAGCCGAACTGGAGCGCGCTCTGAAGCTGCGCACGCCACTGATTGGCATCAATAACCGCAATCTCAAGACCTTTGAAGTCTCGCTGGACACCACCTTGGCTCTGCGCAGTCAAGTGCCTGCGGACCGTATTCTGGTGACGGAGAGCGGCATTCACACCCGTGACGATGTACTGCGCATGGGTGCTGCCGGGATCAGCACCTTTTTGGTTGGTGAAGCCTTTATGCGGGTGCCGGAACCCGGTGAGGCATTGGCCGCGCTTTTCGGCTGAACCCTGTCGTGCAGCAGAGTTTGCTGGAGCCGGTCGCCGACCAGTTGCAAAGTGCCAATCCGGTCGATTGGCCCGTCGCAGCAGGATGGCAACCCCTGGTAAGTGACTTTTTCAAATCGGCGGACGGCGCGGAATTGCTGCGCTTCTTGGCCGACCGCCTGCAGGCAGGCGCCAGCATTTTTCCGCCGCAGCCCCTGCGTGCGCTTCACCTGACGCCTCCCGATTCGGTTCGTCTGGTGATTCTGGGTCAGGACCCCTACCATGGGCGCGGCCAAGCCGAAGGTCTGGCCTTTTCAGTGGCGCCCGGGGTGGCCTGCCCACCTTCATTGCGCAACATCTTCAAGGAAATGCAGCGTGATTTGGGTGAAGCGCCGCCCACTTTTCCAATGCCCGGCGGCAGCCTTGTGCGATGGGCGGAGCAAGGGACGCTGTTGCTCAACAGCTGCCTGACGGTGGAAGAGGGTCGTCCCGCCAGCCACGCCAAGCAAGGTTGGGAAACCCTGACGGATGCCGTGATCTCGCATGTGTCAACCCATGCCAGGCGTGCGGTATTTATGCTGTGGGGGGCTCATGCACAAAGCAAGCGCTCACTAATTGATGAAACAAAGCACCTGATTCTGTGTGCCAACCATCCTTCCCCTTTGTCGGCGATGCGGCCCCCGGTTCCATTCGTAGGATGCGGACATTTTTCAAAAGCCAAGGCCTGGCTGGAAGCGAGCCCCTGATTTCATGGCATAATCCGTGGCTCACCAAAGGAGAGGTGGCCGAGTGGTTAATGGCAGCAGACTGTAAATCTGCCCTCTTACGAGTACGCTGGTTCGAATCCAGCCCTCTCCACCAGTGCCAGCTTTTTGTGCGGGGTTCGTATAGTGGTAATACCTTAGCCTTCCAAGCTAAAGCGAGGAGTTCGATTCTCCTACCCCGCTCCACAGTTGATGCGTTACGCAGTGATTGATTTTTATGCCCTTTTGGCTCAGTGGTAGAGCACTCCCTTGGTAAGGGAGAGGTCGCGGGTCCGATTCCCGCAAAGGGCACCAAACTTTGCATGTCCGTGTATTTGGATGTGTGGTGCTTTTGATGTTTTTATCTCCTAACTTTTCGGAGTCTG
>CAIQEX010000201.1 GCA_903870955.1 uncultured beta proteobacterium | reverse complement strand
GGTCCTGCTGGCCACTACATCGGTAAACCTCAAATAGTGAGAATGTCAACGACTCCGCGGCTTCCGGTTCAAGAGTCGTATCGGCCAGCATGGACTCAAGCAAATGTTGCGCTTCACTGAATTCACCCTCAGCGTGATGCAGTGCTGCATCCCTTAGACAGTTATCCAGTGCTGACAAGGGTTCTTCTTCAATGGCCATCGGCGCGCTTTGCAACGCACCCTGAACCTCCAGCTTTGGCTTGGAACTTTCGAGAATATCCGTAAAGTCCAGATCCATGTCATCCATGAATGTCGCGGAAGGCGCGGGCATTGAAGGCGCGTGTTTCGGTTGGGACTCACTAGTCGGCCGGTGATTCAGGGGGGCGTTGCTACCGGGGCTGGCATGGTGGTGGTGCCCCACCAATTTTCCAGGTGTGCTTCGGCACCATCGATTTTGTCGAGGATTGAGTGGCGTTCGAGCGTTCCCATTCCACTCGTCCGCACCAGTGACGATGAACCGGCCAAGTCTGCGAATTCCGGGCGCTTGATGCCCCGTCCTTGCTGAAGAATGGTGCGCAATTGGTTGAGTTCTTTGGCCTTTATCAGGTCATTTCGCCGCTTGCGTGCCAAACGTTCTTTTAGCGAGGGCTCCACGGATGCTTCGGCAACAGGTATTTCTGACTGCCTGGAATCGGCGTCATCTCCTGCCTCTGAGTCGCGAAAAAGCTGCGCAAATCTGGATAGCAGTCTCGTCGAGGAGCTCTTCGTTGCCATGCCGCAGTTTACCTTGCCTCGACGCCAATAAAAAAGCCCCGCCAGTTTGAAAAGGCGGGGCTTCCGAGCTAGCTAATCTGTTTATTGTTTGATAGCTTCAACCTGAATGACCAGCTTTACATCTTTTGGGAAGCCCCAGTCGATTCCGTAGGCCATGCCGAAAGCGGTGCGATCGATGGTGGTTTCAAAATCGCCGCCACAGACTTCGCGCTTCATCATTGGGTTCACGTAGCAGTTGAATTGGTCTGCCTTGAGCGTAACGGGTTGTGTCTTGCCGAGCAGGGTCAGGTTGCCCGCGATTTGGGTGACTTTGTCGCCGTTAAAAGTGAACTTGTCACCCACAAACTTGATTGTAGGAAACTTGGCCGCATCAAAGAGATCTGCGCTTTGCAGGTGTTTATTGAACGCGTCAAAGCCGGTGTTGACGGATGTCGTGTCAATGGTCACATCTACCTTGCCGGTCTTGGAAGTTTTGTCCAATTGGGCCGTGCCTTCTTTTTTGTCGAAACGGCCACGATTTGTGGACGTGCCGAAGTGGCCGATTTCGAAGGTCACATAGGTGTGCGCCGGGTCGAAGGCATAGGTGGCGTTTTCGGCGTGTGCAACGCTGGCAAACAATGCTGCTGCTGCCGCGACGGCCAGAATGGTCTTCTTCATGTAAAAATTCTCCAGTGGGTTGAGGTTAAAGGTGATCGAGATTCAATTTAGAGCTTGCCCATGCCGCCAATGGCGAGCTTGAACTTGACTTGGACGTCGTCGGCCACCATAGAGGTGTCGGCCCATTCGCCTTCGCCAATCTTGTAGTTCAGGCGCTTGAGCGCAAACTGTCCTGAGGCCGTTGTGACTCCATTGGCTTGGGACAGTGCGACCGGTACGTCAATGTCTTTGACATTGCCCTTGATGGTCAATTTGCCGCTGATTTGGTATTTGCCTCCGCCCAGGGCCTTCACTGTGGAAGATTGAAAGCTTGCTTGCGGGAACTTCGCTACATTGAACCAGGCCGCCTTTGGCAATTCGGCATCGGATTCAGGTGCACCCAGTGTTGCGCTGCCACTGTCGACAGTGAAAGCGATTTTTGCTGCATCGGGTTTGGCCGTGTCAAAAGAAATTTGCGCGTCAAACTTTTTGAAGTGGCCCTCCAGTGGCACCCCCATTTGTTTGGTAACAAAGCTGATTTCGCTTTGAGCGGGTATCAATTTTTGTTCGGCGAGGGCACTTCCGCAGTAGCTCAAAGCAACAACGGAAAAGGCTAGCAGGGACGTGGTAGTCAGGATCTTCATGGTGTTTTCTGGGGGTGGTGGGTGTCGCTTAGGTGCGAAAGGACATGCGTTGCAATAAGCCATCGCGGTCAATAAAGTGGTGCTTCAAGGCCGCCAAGATGTGCAAAACTACCAAACCGGCTAATGTAAAAGCACTGATTTCATGCCAGGGCTTGATCAATGTTGCGAGGGCCTTGTCTGCGCCTATCAGGTCTGGCAGGGGGAATAGGCCGAACAACACGACGGGAAAACCGGCTGCCGATGTGTAGGCCCAACCCGTCAAGGGCACGACAAAGAACATCGCGTACAGCGCAATATGCGTGATCTTGTGGGCTTTAAGTTGCCAGGTCGGCATGGTGAGTTCGAACTTGGCAGGCAATGCCGGCGCAGGATGCGTCAAGCGCCAGAGCAAGCGCAAAAGCGACAGAAACAGAATCATGATACCGGCCCACTTATGCCAGTTGAAAAGCTTCAGTCGCTGCGGAGAAAAGGGTAAATCGGCCATGTAGTTGCCGAAGATAAAGATAGCAACTAATGCTGCACCCAATATCCAATGCAGAATAATTGATATATTGTTGTAACGATTGTTTGCGTTAAGTTCTGATTTCATGCGGCAAGTTTAGGCCGCAGTTCATTGCTAATATTTGCGCTAGATTGTTGACTAGGTAGCAATTTTTTGAATGATAAGTTGGCATGTCATGCATTGAGCATGACCAATTTACCCATCACTCCCCGGCCTTTCATGACGTTGTAAGCCGTCTTGAGTTCGGCCATGGGAAAGGTGCTGTGGATTACAGGTTTGATCTTGCATGCGGCGTGCCATCCAATCAATTCTTGCAACATGAGCGCATTGGCTTCGGGTTCTCGCTTGGCGAAATCGCCCCAGAATACGCCCACGATGGACGCACCTTTGAGCAACGCCAGGTTTAGCGGCAAGGCCGGAATCGAGCCAGCCGCAAAGCCGATGACCAGATAGCGTCCACGCCATGCGATGGATCGAAAAGCGGCCTCGGTGAGGTCCCCACCGACCGGGTCATAGACTACGTCCGGGCCTATCCCGGATGTCAATGATTTCAGGGCCTGACGCAGATCCTCTTTGCTGTAGTCGATCGTCGCGTCGGCTCCCAGCGTAGAACACAGCGCGCATTTTTCTGCGTTAGAGGCTGCGGCAATGACGCGGGCCCCCAGCGCCTTGCCGATCTGTATGGCGGCAGTTCCAACGCCACCCGCAGCGCCCATCACCAGCAACGTTTCTCCCGCTTTCAGTTGCGCACGGTCGCGCAATGCATGGTGGGACGTGGCGTAGGTCATGATGAAGGCTGCCGCATCCGCAAAGGGAAAAGCATCGGGTAGCGTCAGGCATAACGCAGCAGGTGCCAACGTATGCGTGGCAAAGCCACCGGTGCCGCTTAGACAGGCTACTCGCTGACCCAGTTTCAGGTGACTGACACCCGCACCGACGGCGCTGACCACTCCTGCGAATTCCGAGCCGGGGACAAAGGGAAGAGGCGGCTTCATCTGGTACTTGTTCTGCACGATAAGAATGTCAGGAAAGTTCAGGCTGGCGGCTTTGATTTCAATGCGTACTTCACCTGCACCTGGTGTCAGCGCGGGTAGTTCTGACCAAACCAGTTCTTCGTATCCGACGGGGTCGCTGCAAAGCCATGCGTGCATCTCTATCTCCTGAAAATTGAGCGCAATGATAGGTTGCCCAGGCCACTTCCTATTCGTGTTTTCAAAAATGGCTTGCGGTTCCAGGACATTGCCCGCCACCTACAATCCCGGAGAACTACCGATGAACATGAAAATACTAATTTGCAACGATGATGGTTTCCAGGCACCCGGGATCGTGGCCTTGTATGAAGCCTTGAAGGACATCGCTCAGGTGGAGGTGATCGCGCCTGAAATAAACAACAGTGCCAAGTCCAATGCCCTGACCTTGCACTCTCCCTTGTACGTGCACCAAGCGGCCAATGGTTTTCGCTACGTCAACGGCACGCCTGCGGACTGTGTTCACATTGCGCTGACCGGTTTGCTGGATTACCGTCCCGACCTGGTTGTATCTGGCATTAACAACGGTGCCAACATGGGGGACGACACGATCTATTCCGGTACCGTGGGTGCAGCAATGGAAGGCTACCTGTTTGGCATCCCGGCAATTGCCTTTTCCCAGGTACACCGCGATTGGCTGCATCTGGAGAGCGCCGCACGCAAGGCGCGCGAGATGGTATTGGCGATGCGGCAGGACTCGTTGATCAGTACCAAACCCTGGTTGCTAAATGTGAATATTCCTAACCTGCCGTACCCGGATATCAAAGACACCAAGCTGTGCCGCCTGGGCCGGCGACATGCTGCGGAACCCGTCATCAAGCAGCCCAATCCGCGTGGCGAGACCATGTACTGGATAGGTGCGGCTGGAGGTGCTATGGACGGTGCCGAGGGCACTGATTTTCATGCGACCGCTACCGGCCATATATCGGTCACTCCATTGCAGGTGGATCTGACGGACCACGCCAACCTGGGCTACTGGGCGCAGACGGCCGTGCGCCTCAACGCCAGTTTGCCGTCCGGGTTGCAATGAAGCAAAGGCCCACCTTTCCGGCGCGTCTGGAGCCACAGGCTACCGGTGCCAGACCGACACCGGCAAAGCTGGTTTCCGGGATTGGACTCCCGGTTTTGAACCGCCCGCAAGGTTTGGGGATGGATTCCGCGGCGCATCGACAACGCTTGGTGCAGTTGTTGCAAAAGCAGGGCGTGCGGGACGAAGCCGTTCTGGCCGCCATGGGCCACGTTGAACGACATCGTTTTGTAGACAGCGCACTGGTAAATCAAGCCTATGAGGACACCAGTTTGCCCATAGGGCTGGGTCAAACGATCTCAAAGCCCGGCGTCGTGTCGCGCATGATTGAACTGTTGCGCAACGGCAATGCCGGCAAACTTGGGAGGGTACTGGAGATTGGCACGGGCTGCGGCTACCAGGCTGCCGTGCTGAGTCAGTTGGCGCAGGAGGTCTACAGCATCGAGCGTTTGCGCGGTCTCCATGACAAGGCGCGCGAGAACCTGCGCCATTTCCGCTTGCCCAATGTGCACCTGCTTTTCGGCGACGGTCGCGTGGGCTATGCCCAGGGCGCTCCGTATGCCGCCATCATTGCTGCCGCTGGCGGTGAGGCGGTTCCCCAGGCTTGGATCGACCAATTGGCTGTGGGAGGGCGCTTGGTCGCGCCAGTCGTCAGGGACGGCTCTCAGGGTGGCGCGCAGGCGCTGTTGGTGCTTGACAAGACTTCGGGGGGCGTGCGTCAGACCCTGTTGGAGGCGGTGCATTTTGTCCCTCTAAAATCGGGTGTCGCTTAGAACAACTAGAAAGTAAGTATTTATGTCCCGTGTCTTGAATCGTGCTGGTGGTTTGATCGCGTGGTGTGTCGTAATGGCACTGGTGGGTTGCGGATCGAGTCCTGTGAACCGAGCGCCCGTCGAAGACCGGGGCACTGCCGTATCCCCTGCGCCCGTCGTGGTGGCACCGGTTAAACCGGCTCCAGGCTTTGAGAACGCCGGAAAACCGGGTTTTTATACCGTCAAGCCGGGTGATACCTTGATTCGCATTGGCTTGGAAAGTGGTCAAAGTTACAAGGATATTTCGCGCTGGAACGGACTGGATAACCCCAACAAGATTGAAGTTGGGCAAGTCCTGCGAACCCTTCCTCCCGTCGTTGAAGCGGGCGCAGTTACCAAGCCCGTGACCAGTGGAACGGTCACCACCACACCCATTGCGACAGCTTCAGCGCCGGTTCCGGCGAAGCCTGCCTCTGCAGCTTCAGCAGCTTCCGCAGCAACGGCCGCAGCGTCCGCCCCGGTCAAAGTGGCAATGGCACCATCCTCGAGCGCTGCCAGTGCCGATGACGATATCGCCTGGCTTTGGCCCAGTAAGGGCGCGGTCATTGCTGAGTTTGACGAAAGCAAAAACAAAGGCGTGGATATCACAGGCAGCGCGGGTGATGCGGTTGTGGCAGCGGCGGATGGCAAAGTGGTGTATGCCGGTGCTGGCCTGCGCGGCTATGGAAACCTGATTATTCTGAAACACAACAACACT
>CAIQEX010000200.1 GCA_903870955.1 uncultured beta proteobacterium | reverse complement strand
GTTGGGCACGCAGGCCTTCAATCGCCGCCTCAGCGGCCTGGGGACGGTTGTCCAGCAGCAGCACGCGGTGACCGGCCACGGCGGCCACCTGGGCAATGCCGGCGCCCATGGCACCGGCACCAACCACCGCCACCAGGGCGTCTTGGGGAAGAGCGTTCGTCATGCCATCAGTTACCGGTGAAGCGGGGCGCGCGTTTTTCCATGAAGGCGGCGACGCCCTCGGCGAAGTCCGGGCTCCAACCCAGTTCGCGCATAAAGCCACCTTCCATGGAGAGTTGCTGCTCCAGCGTGTGCGTAGGTGCGGCGTGCAGGGCCTGGCGCGTGCGCACCAATGCCTTGGTGGGCATGCCGGCCAATTGGGTAGCCAGTTTGTCGACCGTGGCGCCGAGTTCAGCATCGTCCACCACTTGCCAGATCAGACCCCACTCGGCCGCTTTTTCCGCTGGCAGTTTGTCGGCCAGCATCGCAAGGCCCATGGCGCGGGCCATGCCCACACGCTGTGGCAGAAACCAGGTGCCGCCGGTATCGGGAATCAGACCGATCTTGCTGAAGGCCTGCAAAAACGAAGCCGACTTGCCGGCAATCACCAGATCACATGCCAGGGCCAGGCTGGCACCCGCACCGGCCGCCACGCCGTTGACCATGGCCACCGTGGGTACGCGCAGGTTTTGCAAACGCAGGATCAGCGGCTTGTAGTTCTGCTCCACCACGTTGCCGATATCGGGCGCCGTGTCACCCATGACCATGTCCGGGTCGGCCAGATCCTGGCCGGCACAGAAGGCACGCCCTGCGCCGGTAATCACCAGCACGCGCATGCTTTTGTCAGCTTGGATGCTGTCGAGTGCATCGCGCAATTCGACATGCATGGCGCCGGTAAAACTGTTGAGCTTGTCCGGGCGATTCAAGGTCAGTCGGGCCACGCCAGCGGCGACTTCAAAGCGGATATTTTGGTAGTCCATGGTCTGTGTATGTTTGTGTTTTTGCGTTGTGTGGAAAGCGTGTGCGGGCGGGCTCACATACCCAGGTAGGCAGCGCGCACTTGCTCGTTGTGAATCAGGTCTTCTCCGGTGCCGGTCAGCGTCACCGTGCCGGTTTCCAGAACATAGCCACGGTCGGCAATGGCCAGGGCCGCAAAGGCGTTTTGTTCCACCAGCAGAATCGTCATGCCCTGGGACTTGAGTGTCTTGATGACGTTGAAAACTTCTTCCACCAGCAACGGTGCCAGCCCCATCGACGGCTCGTCAAGCAGCAACAGGCTGGGGCGCCCCATGAGTGCCCGACCAATGGCCAGCATTTGTTGTTGCCCGCCCGACAAGGTGCCGGCTGGCAGGGCGCGTTTTTCTTTCAGGATGGGGAACATGGTGAAGATCTTTTCCATGTCGCCGGCCACCTGGTGCTTGGGCTGGGTGTAGGCACCCAGACGCAGGTTGTCTTCAATCGACAGCGGTCCGAACACTTGCCGACCTTCCGGGCTTTGGCAGATGCCGCGCCGCATGCGCTTGTCGGAGCGCAGTTTGCTGATGTCTTCGCCATCAAAATGAATGCTACCGGCGCTGATGGACTGCACACCCGACACGGCGCGCAAAAAGGTCGTCTTGCCGGCGCCATTGGCACCCACCAGGGCCACGGTTTCGCCGCGCCGCACTTCCAGGGTGATGCCCTTGAGCGCCTTGATACGGCCGTAGCAACTCTCCAGCCCCTGCACCTTCAGCAGCACCGGTTGCTGTGACGGTGTAGCCGTAGCTTGCAAGCTGCCCACCGTGCTGCCACCCAGACCCACCGAGTCGGGCGCCAGACTGACGATGCGGTGAAACAGTTCACGAAACTCCGCCTTGGCCTGGTCGCCAAACACCGGGTCGCTGTGGGTGCGAAAGGCCTGGTCAATCTCGGCCCAGTCCTGCGGCTGCAGTACCTTGCGCGCCAGCGGCAGCACATGCTTTTCTTCGGTCTTGATGTGGCGTTTAAGGCCATCCGTGTACTGCTTGATGGCGCTTGCCAGATCAGCGCCAGGCAGACTTCCCTGCGCCGCAGCGGCCAGTTTGGCGCGCAATTGCGCCAGGTTCTCCGGGCCTTGGGCATGGTCGGCTTCCAGGGCATCCAGCACGTCGGCCGCTTCAGTGCTGCGAAGGCGCAGCAGGCGGAACAGGTAATCGTCCTCCTTGGGGTGGTGCATGCGGTCGACAAACTGGGTGATGTAGTCCAGCGCGGCGTCAAAAAAGGCATGCTCAAGCGGTGCACCGGCTTGCATGTCAGAGGCCACCTGGTCCAGGGTGGTAGCCAGGCGCCACATATTGCTGTGCTCCTGGCTGATGATGGTGAGTGCGTCCATGGGGTCGGGTCCTGTCAGGCGTGAGCGCCCAGATAAGCGGCAATCACATCGGGGTTGCGCCGCACCTCAGCGGCCGTGCCTTCGGCCAGTTTGCGTCCGTAGTCCAGCACCAGAATGCGGTCAGACAGGTTCATCACCATCTTCATGTCGTGCTCTACCAGCACCACGGTCACGCCGCTATCCGCCACTTTGCGGATAAGTGCATCCACCTCGATGGTTTCCTTCGGGTTGAGGCCCGCAGCCGGTTCGTCCAGAAACAGCAGGCGCGGTTTCATGGCCAGGGCGCGTGCAATTTCCAGACGCTTCAGGGCGCCATAAGACATGCTGTCGGCGCGCGCCGTTGCGTAGGCCTCCAGACCGACAAAACGCATCAGTTCCTGGGCTTCGACATGCAGGTCGCGGTCACGCGCCTTGAGGGCCGGCCAACGCAAAGCGGCCTTGAACAGATTGCGGTCCAGCCGCAGATGGGCGCCGACCATCACGTTCTCCACCGCACTCATGTTCATGCAGATTTGCAGGTTCTGAAAAGTCCGGGCCACACCGCGCTGGGCCAGTACATCGGGCGATTTGCCCTGTATCGGTTGACCGTCGAGCAGGATGTTGCCGGAGGTGGGCGTGTAGATACCGGTGATCAGGTTGAACAGCGTGGTCTTGCCGGCGCCATTGGGGCCAATGACGGCATAGACGATGCCTGCGTCGATGCTGAACGACACGTTTTGCACCGCCTTGACGCCGCCAAACTGGATCGAGAGGTCTTGAACTTCAAGCAAAGCCATGTTCATTCCCCCTTGCCGAAACGGGCGGCCAGCGTGGGCACCAGGCCCTTGGGCAGGAAGATCATGCAGAGCATCAGGATGGCACCAAACACCACCGTCTCCCAACCCTCAAACGTGGCCAGAGCCTGCGGCAGGGCGGTGAGCAGCACAGCACCCAGCACCGAGCCATAGATGGAACCCATGCCGCCGATCACGACCATGGTGACCAGTTCGATGGAGTGGAAAAAGTCCGCCAGATTGGGCGTCACGAAGCCCACATACAGCGCCGTAACGCTGCCCATGATGCTGGCAAACATGGCCGACATGACAAACACGCTGACCTTGTAGCGCACCACGTGCACGCCCACCACCTTGGAGGCCACTTCAGAGCCATGCAGGGCGCGCAGAGCGCGTCCAAATGGTGAATCAATGATGTTGATGGAGGCCCAGATGCTGAAGCACAGCAGGCTGGCGACGATGCCGTACCAGGGTTTGTCACCGGAGATTTCAAAACTGCCAAAGGCCATCGGCGGCACGGCCATACCGTCCGGGCCACCGGTCCAGGCGGCTTCGTTGCGCACCACGATATTGATGATGATGCCCAGGCCCAAGGTCGCCATGGCCAGGTAATGGCCCTTGAGGCGGAAGATCGGCCGCGCCAGCACGGCGGCCAGCGCACCAGCTGCCACCGCACCAGCGACTACCGCCAGCAGCGGGTGCCAGCCGAAATGCGTGGGCAAGGCTGCGGACGCATAGGCGCCAATGCCGATGAAGCCGGCGTGCCCCAGGCTGATCTGCCCGGCAAAGCCGATCAGCAAGTTCAGCCCCAGCACAATCACGGCGTTGATGGCCATGCGGATGGCAAGGTCCACGTAGAAACTGTTGGGCAACACCAGCGGCAGCAACAGCAGCACGGCGGCGATCAGGTACAGACCACGGTAAGGATGCTGGTTCATGGCTAGACCCGGTCTGTGGCTTTGCCACCGAAGAGGCCGCTGGGCCGGAAAAACAAAATCAGCAGGATCAGAACGAAGGGCATGGCGTCCTTGTACGACGACGAGATGTAGCCGGCGCCCATGGCCTCCAGTACGCCGACCAGCAGACCGCCCACCACCGCACCCAGGCCATTGCCCAAGCCGCCCAGTACGGCACCGACAAAACCCTTGAGCCCGAGCATGATGCCGGCGTCATACGAGGTCAGCGTAATGGGCGTAACCAGAATTCCGCCCAAAGCGCCCAGCGCGGCCGACATGGCAAAGCTCAAAAACAGCACGCCGTCGGTGTTGATGCCCACCAGTTCGGCGGCCACGCGGTTGTAGGAGGTGGCCAGCATGGCCTTGCCCATCAGGGTGCGGGCAAAGAAGTACCACAGGCAACAGACCACCACCGCTGTGACGCCCAGCACCCACAGGCTTTGTGGCATCAGGGTGGCACCCAGCACGTTGATGGGTTGATCGCCAGAGAAAGCCGGCAGGCTGAAGGTGCCCTTGCCGAGCCAGATTTGCACCAGACCGCGCAGCACCAGCGAGGCGCCGATGGTGATGATGATCAGCGTGACCGGCTCGGCGCCCTTGACCGGTTCGATGGCCACTTTTTCCATCACCAGGCCGACCACGGCTGGCAACACGATGGCCAGAACCAGGGACAGCGGCAGGCCCAGACCGGAGTTCGTGAAGTACACGGCCAGCATGCCACCGAGCATGATGAATTCGCCCTGCGCGAAGTTGATCACATGGCTGGAGTTGTAGATCAGCGTGAAGCCCAGCGCGGCCAACGCATAGGTCGAGCCGACCGTGATGCCCGAGAACAGGAACTGCAGGAACTCGGCCAGCATCAGGCGCTCACCCGATGGCCATGGCGGCATTCAAATGTCTTTCGACCGTGGTGCACAGAAGTCTCCTCATGTTTAGCCCGGCATTCAAAGTGCCAAGGCCTTATGTCATTCGCTTGGCCTAAATTCTGACATTCAGAATCGATTACGTCAATTAAAAAGATACACGAAAGACTATTTATGTCTAGTTTATGTATCGCATTAGGGTTTTTACTTAGACTCAATCAGGGTTTTCACCAATGCCATTCGCCCTCCATTAAGGTTTTTGTTTCTCGACTTCCTCTTCGTTCATGGACCAAGGAATGCCTTGATTCAGCCCAAAACAAGAAAAGCCGACAAAGTCAGCTTTAAAGAGATACAAAATTATCAAAAATATCTAATTTTTTGAATCACTTAACGTGTAGATCCCAAGCGTTTGGACAATGCACCGGTTGCACGCTTGAGCTCTGTCAAGGCCAGACTCTGCGGCCCCAAATCGGAAATGCCTTCGACACCCACAATCGAGACCGCCATGGAAATATGGTTCTTGAAGTTGAATACGGGGGCCGCCAGACCCAGAACGCGGCTGGAATAGTCGCTGTCCCGCACGAAGGAGTAGCCATTGGCACGCACGTCCTGTAACACGCGCTCCACCTGCTCCAGCGTTTTGAATTCCGCAGAGCGGCCCAGTGACAACTCCCGCTCCAGCAAGGGCCGGACAATTTCTGCCGGCATCCAGGCCGCAAACAGGCGTCCGGTCGAGGTAGCCAACAGACTCACCGTGTTGCCGGTCACCACATTGACGGTAATGGGACGGTGTGGCCGCTCCCAGCGCACCATCACCGGACCAAACTCCCCCCACACCGACAAGGCGGTGGTTTCATTGGTCAGATCACGCAACGCAGAAATGCTGTTGAGACCCAACTTGACGCGGTCCAGCCGGTCGACTGCGGCCAGGCCCAATGGAATAGCCAAAGGCCCGAGGTCGTATTTTGAGTTCTCGCTGTCCTGCTGCACCAGCCCGGAGCGCACCAGGCTCACCAGGTAGCGGTGTGCCTTGGACGCCGGCATGTCCGCCGCGGCGGCAATTTCCTTGAGCATCATGGCTGAGCCGGACTCCACCAGTACTTTCAGCACGGCAATGCCGATCTCCAGCGACTGCACGCCGTGGCTGGTCTTCACTTCATCATCCATTGACTCCCCTTTCAGGCAGAACGCAGGTTATCCACTTCCAGGTCCATGCCAAATTTAAAACGGTTGTCCAGCGCACGCGAGGCATTCGGCACTATGCCACTGGAAAGCCGCACATTGGCGTCCAGATGGCGCTCTGACAGCGCCAATAGTTTGCGATACAAATCCCGGCACAGCAGGCGCGCGCGGTTTCCTGGCCAGGTGGCGGGCAACAGGCTTTCCGGCAACTGCGGATCGCGCAGCAACAGTCTGCGTACATCATGAATCAGCAAAGTGCGCACCAGGAAGGCATCTTCTTCCGATACATCTTCCTGCCCTTCAGCCAGCAGGGCCTCGCGAATGGGTTCGTACTTTTGCAGAAAGCCCTCATAGGACAAAGCCAGGTTGCTCAGATCCCAGGCTTTTTGCACCATGTCAATGTCTGTTGCGCAGTTCGCCGCGCGGGAATTGACGGCCACCATGGGCATCAAATGCGGGAGCACGGCTTGCAGCCCTTCCGAGGCCAGGCTTTCCATGACCCTTTCCATATCGGCGGTGGGGTGGACGAAGCTGCCCGTCGAAGTTTCGCCAAATCCATGCCAGAACAGGGCCCGGCGCAACGGCTCGCGCAGGGGAAGATCCATGTCGCCAAGAATCAGGATCAGTCGCCAGCGGCGGTCCCAACCGGGAATGTCGGCCGCATAAATTTGCCGGGAGGCCTCATCGAACCGACTGCGTCCTGAAGGTGTGAGCATGTAATCCGTCTTGCGCCCCATGGCCTCGGACTGCAGCCACTCCTCCTTGACCAGACGGTAAACGGCGGTACGCACCAGACGCTCTTTGACACCCAAGGGCTCCAGCAGCTGGATCATGCTGCCCAACGACACGCGTCCGCCGCGGGGCAAAATGGCATCACCAAACACCGTAGTAATCAGCGATCCGGCCTGGATACGGCTTTTCTGCCGAAATCTCTCGAGTCGTAC
>CAIQEX010000199.1 GCA_903870955.1 uncultured beta proteobacterium | reverse complement strand
CTCAAGCTGCGAATCGGGGAAGAAGAACACCTTCTTGTCCGCTAGCACGGCACGGTGGCGGGCCAGTGACTGTTCGGCGCGCTGGCGCGGTGCGGCGGTGACTTCGTTGAAGCGGTTGGCCTCTACGTCAAAGGCTGTAGCCGCGGCTTGCAGCCAGCCGGTGGTGCCTTCAGAGCCCAGGGGAAAGGGCGCGTTCAGCCGCTTCAGTCCGAGCGCATCCAATCCCTTGGCGGTATCGGCCAAAAAGGGCTGGGCCAGCAGATAAACCGTGTTGGCACCGATGGCTGGAAGTTGGCTGCTGCGCCGGGGCGGGAAGAAATCAAAGTCGTCGATGCCCATTTTCTGTAGCAACGCGCCCAATTGGTCTTCCACCACGTCTGCCAGCGTGCCCACGATCAGCAGATGGCGGTTCGGCGAATGGCGCTTGGGCAGTGTCGGGAGCAGCGCGGCCAGACAGGCATCCTCGCCCTGCGTGAAGGTGGTCTCGATTCCGCTACCGGAATAGTTGAGCACGCGCACGCGAGGCATATAGCTCTGGCTCAGCCGCTCGGCAGCGCGCGACAAATCCAGCTTGATGACTTCCGATGGGCAGGAGCCAACCAGAAACAGCAACTTGATGTCCGGGCGGCGGGCCAGCAACTCGGAGACCACACGGTCCAGTTCGTCATTGGCATCGGCCAGGCCGGCCAGATCGCGTTCGTCAATGATGGCGGTGCCGAAGCGCGGCTCGGCAAAAATCATCACCCCGGCGGCTGACTGCATCAGGTGCGCACAGGTGCGCGAACCCACCACCAGAAAGAAGGCATCCTGAATCTTGCGGTGCAGCCAGATGATCCCGGTCAGGCCGCAAAACACTTCGCGCTGCCCTTTTTCATGCAGCACGGGCGCGTCCACGCAACCCGTGGCTGCGGCGCTGTGAATAGGAATCACCGGGTTCATGCTGTGGTCCCGGATGCCAGCTCAGCGCCGGGCTGACGGGCTCTTGAATAGGCTTCTGCCTGCAGCCGTGCGGCGCGCAGCTTGAGAATGAACTGTGTGGCATTGATGCAGTAGCTGGCGTAAGCGGCCACCGCCAGCCAGAGCTGTTGCATGGAGGTGAGTGCGCCCGTCCACCAGGCGTACAGATAGGCTGTGTGCAAGGCCAGCACCAGCATGCTGAAGACGTCTTCCCAAAAGAAGGCCGGGGCAAACAGGTACTGGTCAAAGACCACTTTTTCCCAGATGCAGCCGGTGACCATGATGGTGTAGAGCACCAGTGTCTTGACCACCACCGAAGTCAGCGCTGCCGATTCGCCTGCGCCGGTTGCGAGGCAGCGCACCACCAGAAACAGGCTGACCAGAAAAACCAGAAACTGAACCGGTGCCAGCACGCCCTGCACCAGCGTCCATGCGGAGGCGTCACGCCGCTGCTTCTGCTCGGGCGTATACAGCATGGAAGGACTTGAATCAGGTTTGGGCATCAGCTTCATTCAATTCATTTGGTTTAGGTCAATGTATGTGCTCGCAACGAATGTGTCAACTGAAATTGACGTATTATTTTAGTTACACAATGGAAGTTTTTTATGGCATTGGATTCGGATTAGGGTTAAAACTAATGCGAGAACAATTAATGGGGTGCCCATGCCATGCCTGTCGTTCTGAGCGCCGACTGCGTACCACGCCTTTTGAATCGTGTGCTTCTGGCGCGCGGCTTGCCCTGGCCCCTTGTCTGTAGGCGGCAGCGCGGCGCATTGCGCGGTGTATGCTGCGATACCCCAACGAAGATGAGGTCAAATCGAATCGGTTTGGTGAATTCGCGTCTCGTAATACAATGTATGGCGCGAATCGCGTTGCTTTTGTCAATTCACATTGACGCAATCTCATGAAGCTTGGAACCTTAAGCGCTGAAACCCTTGCCAGACTGGTGGGGGCTGCATCCGATCTCGCACTCATCCTGAGCAAGGACGGGGTGATTGAAGACGTTTCAATTCGCAAATCCGAGTTGGCTGCATTAGCCAGCCAGGATTGGGTGGGCCGGCACTGGACGGAAACGACCACCAATGAGAGTCATCCCAAAATTGCCGACATGCTGAACCCGGACAAGGCCGGAGCCGAGATCCGCTGGCGCCATGTCAACCACGTTTCGCCCCAGGGCGTGGATATTCCGATTCAGTACGCGGTGGTCAGTCTGGGTGCGGATGGCCGGATATTGGCGCTCGGCCGCGACATGGAAGCCATTGCCGTGTTGCAGCGCCGCCTCATCGAAACCCAGCAATCGATCGAGCGCGACTATTTGCGTCTGCGCCACGTGGAGGCCAAATTCCGCACGCTGTTTGAAACCTCGAATGAGGCCGTTCTGATCGTCGATGGCACCCACTACCGCATCCTGGACACCAATGCCAACACCTTGACCTTCATTAAGGATTCCGGCAAGAAACTGGTGGGGCGCGATTTGTATGACTGTTTCGAGCCAGGCTTTCGCGAGGATGTGCAGTCGCTGCTGCGCATGGCCCACGCCACCGGCCGCATCGAGATGAGCCGCGTGCGCTGCGCTGGCGCGTCGGTGGATTGCACGCTCTCTGCGGCCGTGTTCCGCCAGGAGGGCGGGCCGCAATTCATGGTGCGCCTGCTGGCCAACGATGTGGCGCAGGCCCAGAGCACCAGTTCCAGCCAGCAACTGATGTTTGCCCAGGCGATGGAGCAGGCTCCCGACGGCTTTGTACTCACCGACCGCTACGGGCGCATTCAGTCGGCCAATGCGGCGTTTTTGTCCATGCTGGGTGCAGCCGGGCTGTCCCAGTTGTATGGCCAGCCGCTGGAAAACTGGTTGGCACGCGGCGGTGTGGACTGGGGCGTGCTGCTGACGCATCTGCGGTCCCAGTCGGTGGTGAAGGACTTTGCGACCGAATTGCGGGCCGTGGCCGGCACCCCGATGGCGGTGGAAATTTCGGCGCAGGCGCTGGTCGGCGAGGAAACCTTCTACGCCTTCTACGCCAAGGATGTGGTGCGCAGGCGGGCCCAGGAAACACCGGCCGCAACCGGCATGGCCGGTTCCGTGGCGGAGTTGTCGCGCTTGGTCGGCCGCATGCCGATGAAGGACATCGTCGGCGAAACCATCGACATGATCGAGAAAATGTGCATTCAGTCGGCGCTCGAGCTGACCGGTAACAACCGGGCGTCTGCGGCTGAGATGCTGGGCCTGTCCCGGCAGAGCCTGTATGTAAAGCTGCGGCGCTTCGACATGGTGAGCGAGTCAGACGGGTTGAATTCGTAAATTGACACTTATTGTGTAAATTTTAATTGACATCTATGCGAAGCCTGTCAAAAATGGGCGCATGGCGAGTCACCCCTCTTTTTCTACCGTAGCCGAACTACTCAAGCCCATCACCTGGTTTCCGCCGATGTGGGCTTTTGCCTGTGGCGTGGTGGCCTCGTCCCAAAGTATGGGAGGCAATCTCCTGTTGATATTTCTCGGTCTGGTGCTGACCGGCCCGCTGGTGTGCGCCAGTAGCCAGGCCGTCAATGACTGGTTTGACCGGCATGTTGACGCCATCAACGAACCGAACCGCCCGATTCCCTCCGGTCGCATGCCGGGGCAGTGGGGTTTGTACATCGCCATCCTCTGGACACTGATGTCACTGGTCTGGGCCTGGAGCCTGGGCACCTGGGGTTTTTGGGCCTGTGCCCTGGGCCTGGTGCTGGCCTGGGCTTATAGCGCGCCGCCCTTTCGACTGAAGCAAAACGGCTGGTGGGGCAATGCCGCGTGCGCCCTGAGTTACGAGGGCCTGGCCTGGATTACGGGCGGTGCCGTGATGATGGGCGGTGCGCTCCCCGACGAGCGTTCTCTGGTGCTGGCGCTGCTGTACAGCGCCGGAGCCCACGGAATCATGACGCTGAACGACTTCAAAGCGGTCGAGGGCGATGCGCAGATGGGCATCCGCTCGTTGCCGGTGCAGTTGGGCATGGTTTCGGCGGCAAAGACCGCCTGTGCCTTCATGCTGGTGCCGCAGGCCGTGGTGGTAATCCTGCTCTTGAATTGGGGCTTGCCGTGGCATGCGGCTGCCGTGCTGGTGCTTGGGCTGGCCCAACTGCCGCTGATGCAGCGCTTTGTGCGCCAGCCCAAAGAGAAAGCCTTGATGCTCAGCGCCTTTGGCGTGCCGCTTTACGTTTCCGGAATGATGGTCAGTGCCTGGGCGCTGCACTTCTCCGCATGATTCCCGCTGACCCGTCATCGGGAACTTCCTTTTATCAACCGACTAGAAGAGGGCGCAACCGTGGATACCAATCAATTTGACGTGGTGGTGGTCGGTGGAGGCCCATCGGGCGCCACGGCGGCCGATGACTTGGCGCGCCTCGGCTGGAGCGTGCTGCTGCTGGACCGGCAAGGCCGCATCAAGCCCTGCGGCGGTGCCATTCCGCCGCGCCTGATCAAGGACTTTGAAATCCCCGATCACCTGCTGGTGGCCAAGGTTCGCTGCGCCCGCATGATCGCGCCCTCCGATAAAAAGGTCGATATGCCGATTGAAAAGGGCTTTGTCGGCATGGTTAACCGGGACAGCTTTGATGAGTGGTTGCGCACACGCGCAGAGCAGCATGGTGCCCGCCGCTGCCGAGCCCAATTTGAAAAGATCACCCGTGACGAAGATGGCGTGGCGCGCGTGCACTTCAACCACGTCGACAAGGAAGGTTTGGGCCAGGCCGATAGCATCCGCGCACGCATCGTGGTGGCGGCCGATGGCGCCCGCTCGGAAGTGGCGCGTCAGACGGTCGAAGGCAGTGAGAAGACCAAGTATGTGTTCGCCTACCACGAGATCATCAGCGCTCCGGCGGCGACACCGGGCTACGACCCGGAGCGTTGCGATGTCTATTACCAGGGGCCGATCTCGCCGGACTTTTATGGCTGGGTGTTTCCGCATGGCGACACCATGAGCGTGGGCACGGGCAGCGCCGACAAGGGTTTTTCGTTGCGTGGTTCGGTGGCGCGCCTGCGCGAGGCGGCAGGCTTGCAGAACACCACCACGCTGCGCCGAGAGGGCGCGCCGATACCGCTGAAGCCCTTGCCGCGTTGGGAGAATGGCCGCGATGTGGTGCTCACGGGTGACGCTGCAGGCGTCGTGGCGCCCTCATCTGGCGAAGGCATTTATTACGCCATGGACTGCGCGCGCTTTGTCTCCGCGGCGGTGCACCAAACACTCAAGACCGGCGATGCCTCGTGCCTGAAACAGGCACGCAAGGCCTTCTTGCGTCAGCATGGCCGGGTCTTCTGGATTCTCGGCGTGATGCAATATTTCTGGTACCAGAACGACAAGCGCCGCGAGCGCTTCGTCAAGATGTGCGAAGACCCCGATGTGCAGCGCCTGACCTTTGAGTCGTACATGAACAAACAGCTTGTGCGCCGCGACCCGATGGCCCACGCGCGGATCTTTTTCAAGGACATGGCGCACCTGTTTGGCATGGCACGCACTTAGGTCACCTCGGTCAACCAGGTCACTTAGGTCAACCAGGTTTTAGCTGCGCGCCTGCTGAATCCATTCCAGGATTTGTTGGGCGGTTCGCAGCGGCGCCTCTTCGTGGGCCAGGTGACCCAAACCGGCAAAGCTGAGCTTGATCGCCTGCGGCATCAGGGCGCAGGCCTGTTCGGCTTGCAACGCCGGAATGGTGCGGTCATTGGCGCCCAGGTGCAGGAACACCGGGCCCTTGAGCCGGGGCAGCGACAGTGCGAGTTCCTGCAAGCGCCAGGCCGTCATCATCGCCAGCACACCGCGCACATGGGCCGGGCATTGCAACAGCTTTTGGTAATAACCGGTGCCGCTGTCACTCAGTTTGGAGCCGGTACTTTGCAACAGGGCCTGCACCATGCGCGGGCCGGAACCGTAGCGCGCAAACAGGCGTGCCGAGAGCGGGTTGAACGCCAGCATTTTGGCCGCCGGCGGAAACAGCCAGTTGGCGATTCCGTGCAAAGGCAACCACGCCGGGTTCAGGCCAATCAACACCGGCACTGGCTGCGTGGGTTGCTGCAGCATCAATTGCGCGCCGATCGCAGCCCCTGCGGAATGCCCGACGATCGCCTGCGGCCACAGGTGCAAATGCGCCAATAAGCGCCCCAGGTTTTCGGCGATGTGGGGCAACGAGGAACTTTGCCTCGGGTGTATGCGGGTAAAGGCATGGCCGGTGAGGTCCGGGCAGACCACGGTGTGCTTCTCGGACAGTGGCAGCAACAGGTCACGAAACGAGTGGGTCGACGCGCCCGTGCCATGCAACAGCAGCAGCGTTGGGCCGTTGCCGACAATCTGCACATGCCAGGTCTGGCCGTGCGTCTGGATGAAACGGCTGTGCTGCGCGTTGGGCCAGGTCGCCTGGTTGGCTTGCCAGTCAAAGGGGGGGTAAAACGAGTCCCACATGGTGTGTCGATGCTGCCACGCAATGCGCGTGAGTCAGCTCGCTCGCAGTTGCCCGGCCAGGTCCTGCACGACGGACGCCATGCGTTGTGCCTGCACATGCGGCATGGGGAAGTAATGCGCACCCATGTGCTGTGCCAGGTTTTGTGCCTGCGGCTCAGGCTGCAACGCGGTATCCATCCACAGCGCAGCGAAGCCGCTTAAGCGCCATTGATCGGCCCACGCCTGGGCATCGGCCTGGGCTTGCGCGCGTCCACCGATGCCGGCCGCCGAGACGTTGGCACGGCCATCGCTGAGCATCACCAGCATCGGCGTGGAACCAGCGCGCTGCAGGGCGCGGGCCTGAATCAGCGCCGCCTGAATGCCGTTTGCCAACGGCGTGCCACCGCCGCCGGGCAGACCGGCCAGGGCGCGTTTGGCGCGCACCAAAGAGCGCGTGGGAGCCAGCAGCACCTGGGCACTGGCCATGCGAAAGGCGATGACGCAAACGCTGTCGCGCCGCGTATAGGAGTCCTGCAATAACAACTCCACCGCGCCCTTGGCTTCGGCCAGGCGTTGCTGCGCGGCAGAGCCCGAGGCGTCCAGCGAGAAAATCAGGCAGGACGGTGTGCGCTGCTCAAAGCGGCGCACATGAAAGTCTTCAGCGCGAATGCACACGCGGCCCGAGCCCGGCGGGTTGTTGCGCAACTTTTGTTTGGGGGCTGCGGCGCGCAGCGTGGCCAGCACATGCAGGCGTGTGCCGGCACCCGGTTTGCCCGGCCGTGGTGTCAGCGGGCGACCGCGCACCCGGCTCTTGCTGGCCTGGCCGCTACTTCCCAGACCCTGGGCGCTGCGGTGGGCCACCTTGCCCAGCAGCAAACGGTCCAGCAGCTTGGGCGGCAGGCTGGCCAGCGCGGCCGCCAGCAACACGTCCTGCAAGGGCTCCTGCAAATCGTTGGTGTCGGGGCTGGCGTCATCCTCGGGCGGGGCATCGTCGCCGTCCGGTGGAGCGGGCTCTGGCGGCTGTTCTTCGGCGGCTTCCGGCGCTGCCGGGATGCGCGTGGCGCGCGGACCCAGCACCAGGCTGGCGCCCACCGACAGGTCCTCCTCATCAATCGCATAGCGGCCTTCCAACGCGGCGCGCACGCAGGCCAGGCGCAAGGCCATCAGCGGCGCACGCAAACTGTCCACACCCAAAGCCACAGCGGTTTGGCACAGGGCCTCTGCATGTTCCAACGTCGTCTCGATGCGTGGCAACAATTCCCGGGCCTCGGCCAATTCACGCTTGCTCAAGGGTTCAAGCTTGTCCCGGGTATCGGCCAGGCAATTGCCGCGCAGATCCAGCCAGATGCCGAGCCGGTCCGACAGGCGCGGTGCGATACCGGATTCATCCTCCTCGGACTCATCCAGCGCGACGATGCCGAAGCGTGTTTCGCTGTCCATTTGCGCGTCGCGTGCGTGCACCATCCCGCGGTCCTGCGCCTGCGCGATGTGGGCCACGGTGTGCACCGGCAAGCGCTCGGCCATGGGCAGCACAAGGGTGCCGCCATGCGCCTGGGCCAGCAAACCGGCCTGCTGCACCAGCCGGCTGTTTTGCAGCGTTTGCGCCAGGTCGATGCCACCGAGCAGACGCTCGTCGTCAACCTGATTGGGAACTTTGAGGAGCGGCAGGTCCACGGCCTGGAGCCGTTGCAGCCAGTTGTCGCGCACCGGGCCATGACCGGCGCGCAACCAGATACCGCCGAGCCGCACCGGGTCAATCTGCAGGGCCATCAGGGCAAACTGTGCGTCCTGCCAGGCTTGTCGGGCGCGTGCCCGGACTTCTTCCGTCATGCAGGCATCACCTCGTCCATCGCCCTTAGCACCCGCACGCCCGAGCCGGTGTCATCCAGCGGGTTGCGCCGCAACCGGTGGCGCAGGGCCAACGGCGCCATGGCGCGAAGATGCTCTTTGCGCACCGTAAGTTCTCCCATCAAAGCGGCATATGCCCGGGTCGAGCGCAGCAGCGTCAATTCGGCGCGCAGCCCGTCGGTGCCGAGCTTGTGGCAGAGCGTGGCGCACAGCATCAGCATCTCGTCGGTGACTTCGATGCGGTCTATGGCCTTTTGCGCCCGCAGAATGCGTTGGCGCAGTTTGTGGTTGGCCTTGTCCCACTCGTCGCGGAAGGCAGTCGGGTTGCGCTCGAAGGCGTCGCGGCGTCGCACCACCTGCACCCGCAGGGCTAGGTCTTGCGGGGTTTTGACTTCGACCGACAGGCCAAAGCGGTCCAGCAACTGCGGGCGCAACTCGCCTTCTTCCGGGTTGCCGCTACCCACCAGAACAAAGCGCGCCGGGTGGCGCACGCTTAAGCCCTCGCGTTCCACCAGGTTCTCGCCCGATGCGGCGACGTCAATCAGCAGATCCACCAGATGGTCTTCCAGCAGATTGACTTCATCCACGTAGAGAAAGCCCCGATTGGCCTGTGCCAGCAGTCCGGGCGCAAATTCCTTGATGCCCTGGGACAGCGCTTTTTCCAGATTCAGCGCACCGACCACGCGGTCTTCGGTGGCACCCAGGGGCAGGTCCACCACCGGCACCGGTCGACTCACGGTCTTGAACTTGCTGCCCTTGCGCGCCTGGCAGGACTCGCACAGCACGCGGCCATCGGCCGGGTCGCAACCATAGGGGCAGTTCTCAATCACCTTGATGGGTGGCAGCAGATCGGCCAGGGCGCGCACCGCGGTGGATTTGCCGGTGCCCCGGTCGCCCAGCACCAGCACGCCGCCAATGGAAGGGTCAACCGCCACGACCTGGATCGCCAGGATCATTTCTTCTTGTCCGACAATGGCTGAAAATGGAAACGTATGGGCCATGAAAATTCCGAAGAGCGTTTGCACGCTATGTTCGTAAAGTCACACCAATGTGTCAAGTGAAATTGACACATTTATTTGTCTCGATTGGGTTAATGGCAGTTGCGGCTTCCATTAAGCTCGTGGTTCGCGGGTCAAAACCCGGCCGCTGTCCGCCCCTGTCTCTTTACAGATTCGTCAAATAAAACCCAAATCGCTATGGAACTTTCAACCCGGCTTCGCCAAGCCACACAGGATCTGCATGGCGTGGCCGAAAGAAGCGGAATGATGCCGAGCCTGTTGCGCGGCCAGCTTTCGCGCCGGGATTACACCCTTTTGCTGCGCAACCTGCAGCTGATTTATGCTGCCTTGGAACGTGGTTTGGCGCATGCACCGGCACCGGCAGGTGTCGATTTCACGCCCCTTTACCGCGCCGCTGCCCTGGCCAAAGACCTCGCATTTTTGTCACCGGAGCCCGGCTTCGAGCCCTGCGAGGCGACGCAACGCTATGTGGCACGGCTGGAGCAATTGGCCGCATCCGACCCGCGCCTGCTGATTGCCCATGCCTACGTCCGTTATCTGGGAGATTTGCATGGCGGCCAGTTGTTGCGGCGCTGCGTGGCCCGGGTGTTGCAGGTCGAGGACGGGCAGGGTCTGGATTTTTACGACTTCGGGCCTGCCGAGCGCGTGGCCCAACTGATTCATGGCTTTCGCGTAACGCTGAATGGCCTGGCGCTGGAGGCATCAGAGGCAGAGGCTATGGCCCAGGAAGCACGCCTGGGCTTTGCCCTGCACATCGACATCTTTGAGCAGTTGTCGCCGGCGTTAAATCTCTGAATCGAAATTCCGGATGCGGCGGTAGAGCCGGGCGGCGCGATGCGCCGACTGTTCCACTTCAGTCAGTTGCGGCGCGGTTGAGGCGTCGTGTTGGCCATCCGCAATGTCCATGGCCGCCATGCTGGCGTTGGTGAGAATGGCCAGAATGACGTCGTCAGAATCACGGCCAGCCGGCTGCAGGCTGCTTTCCAGATGATGCCGTGCGGAAGCCGCACGTTGCGCATCGGACTGGTCGGCAAATGAAACCACATACCCGACCAATGAACCATTGCTGCTCAACACCGCTTCCACACGGACGGCCAGCGGCAGGGGTTCCGCAGGCTGCCGCAGAACGGCCTCACCGCGCCAGGATTGGCGTGACTTGCCAAGCGTCTTGAAAGCCTGCTGGAGTGCCTGCACAGGCGATAGCACGGAGCACAAATCGTCCAAAGAAGCCATCGGCTTTTCGCAGAAGCGAAAGAGCTGCAGGAACGCATCGCTGGCATACAGCACATTGCCCTGCGCATTGGCCACTGCGACTGCGGCACGCGAGTTTTTGACGGCCGAGCGCATACGGTCCAGCTGGTGCTCTCCGATCAGCAGTCGCACCGCGTCGACCTGAACAATGATGTCGACCAGGGCCGCGCCCACGGCGCGTGCCAAAGTCACTTCAACGGGGGTCCAGGGCATAGCCGTGCCGCGCACGATTTCAGACCAGGCCGCAAACGAGCGCCGTGGCGAAAGGTCAAGCGGGCCATCACCGGAGAAGGGTTTGTTCGGGTCGCCGGCCCAGGTGACGGATTGCAACTGTTCCTTGCGAAACCAGATCAGGTACTCGGGGCGGGTGGTTGAAAGTTTGATGGCCAGCACCCCGCTGGCCATGGGGGTGAGTGAATCAAGGTCCGGGTTGGCCTTGGCAATGGATGAGCAAACCCAGGGGCTGGCCTGGTCGCTGCTTTCAATCCAGGACACCAAGGCCTTGATTTCGGGTGTTGAAGGCACCTCCCCCGCAGTCAGCACCTCGCCCCCGTGGAACAGGGCAATTCCCGTCGCGCCGAGTGGTTGAAGCACCACGTTGGGGTTGCGAAAAAGGGCCAGACGCCAGTCGCCCTCGACCGAAGTCGCCTCCACCAGGCGCTGCTCCAGGCGCTGCACCAGCAAAGCCACCTGGGCCTGGGCGTAGTTTTCGATGGCGGCGATACGCGTGGCGGCGACTTCGGCAAGCAGGTCGCAGGCCGCGCGCACGGCAAAACGCAAGTGGCGCGGCGCGTAATGGTGGGCCGCAATCAGGCCCCAAAGCCGTCCTTCACGGACCAAAGATACCACCAGGGTGGCCGTGACGCCCATGTTCTTCAGGTACTGAAGGTGAAGCGGCGACATGCTGCGCAACTGGCACAGGGACATGTCGAGGTCTTCACCCGTGGTGGGCAAAAAACGCGGTAGCAAGGGGGCAGGCTGGTAGTTCACGTCGACCAATAGCCGGACCCGATTGCGCAGGTACAGGTCGCGTGCACGTTGCGGGATGTCGGAGGACGG
>CAIQEX010000198.1 GCA_903870955.1 uncultured beta proteobacterium | reverse complement strand
GGTACCAACCGTGCCAAAGTGGCTTTAGAGCCCTTTGAGCGCGGCTATGGACACACCTTGGGCAATGCGCTGCGTCGCGTGTTGCTGTCGTCCATGCCAGGATTTGCGGCAACAGAAGTCACCATCGCCGGCGTGCTCCACGAGTACTCGTCGATTGATGGCGTGCAAGAAGATGTGGTCAACATCTTGCTGAATTTGAAGGGTGTGGTTTTCAAACTGCATAACCGCGAAGAAGTGACATTGAGCCTGCGTAAAGACGCAGAAGGTGTTGTGACTGCCGCTGATATTCAGACACCGCACGACGTAGAAATTATCAACCCCGGTCACGTCATTGCCAACCTGTCGCACGGCGGCAAATTGGACATGCAGATCAAGGTTGAAAAGGGCCGTGGTTATGTTCCCGGCACGATGCGCCGCCACGCTGATGAGCCGAACAAGTCGATCGGCCGCATTGTGCTTGACGCTTCGTTTTCGCCCGTCAAGCGTGTTAGCTATACGGTTGAAAGCGCGCGCGTTGAGCAGCGTACGGATCTGGACAAACTGGTCGTCGAAATTGAAACCAACGGTGCTGTCACTGCAGAAGATGCTGTGCGTGCCTCGGCCAAAATTCTGGTTGAACAGTTGGCTGTGTTCGCGCAACTTGAAGGCAGCGAACTGGCTGCATTCGATGCACCGGCACCGCGTGGCAATACGCAATTCGATCCTATCCTGCTGCGCCCTGTGGACGAGTTGGAACTGACGGTTCGTTCTGCCAACTGCCTCAAGGCCGAGAACATCTACTACATCGGTGATCTGATTCAGCGCACCGAAAACGAGTTGCTCAAGACCCCTAATCTGGGTCGCAAGTCACTCAATGAAATCAAGGAAGTGCTGGCTTCCCGTGGACTGACCTTGGGCATGAAGCTCGAGAGCTGGCCGCCCGCCGCACTGGAAAAGCGTTAATAAATAGATGCCCGCAAGGGCATTGCGCCAAGGGCAGTACCTGATACGGCTGCCGGTAAATAACTGAAGGAAATAACATGCGCCACGGACTCGGACTACGTAAACTAAATCGCACTTCATCGCACCGCCTCGCGATGCTGCGTAACATGATGAATTCGCTCATCGAGCATGAAGTCATCAAAACTACAGTGCCTAAGGCAAAAGAACTTCGCCGCGTCATTGAACCCATGATCACGCTGGCCAAAGTGGCAACCGTTGCCAATCGCCGTCTGGCATTTGACCGCCTGCGCGATCGTGACAGCGTGACCAAGTTGTTCAACGACCTCGGACCGCGTTTCAATGCACGTCCAGGTGGTTACACACGTATTTTGAAAATGGGTTTCCGCGTTGGTGACAACGCGCCTATGGCTCTGGTCGAATTGGTTGACCGTGCTGAAACTTCTGTTGAAGATGCTGCTGCAATCGCGGCAGAATAAGGTATACTAATAGCTTACCGCGCGATGGAGCAGTCTGGTAGCTCGTTGGGCTCATAACCCAAAGGTCGGAGGTTCAAATCCTTCTCGCGCAACCAACAAGCATGCGGGTTTCCGCAGCATTAAGGGCTCACTTCGGTGAGCCTTTCTTGTTTTTGGCCCATTTTTGGCCCATTTTTGGCCATTTTCGGCCATTTTCGGACGTTTTTGGACGTTTTTGATCATTTTGGATGAAAAAAACGAAAAAAAAAATTTCGGAAAATTTTCACTTTTTGGCCGATTTTTGG
>CAIQEX010000197.1 GCA_903870955.1 uncultured beta proteobacterium | reverse complement strand
CGACTTGGCACGCAACGCAGCCATGCCGCCCATAGCTTCTGCGGCCTTGAAGCCATCCAGCCCACATTCGAGCAACGAGAGGCTGACCATCGGTTGCGTGCCGCACAGGTATCGGGTGATGCCGGGGGCGGGTTGGTAGTCCGGCGTAAAGGCGAACGGAGCCGCATGGCCCCACCAGCCCGAGAGGGGTTGCCAGAAGCGTTCGGCATGCTTTGGATTGACCCAGAGAAATGCCGGTGCGCCCGGGCCGCCATTGAGGTATTTGTAGCCGCAGCCGACAGAGAAGTCAGCACCCGCTCCCAGCAGATCCACCGGCACAGCGCCTGCGCTGTGCGCCAGGTCCCAGACCATCAGCGCACCCGCAGCATGAGCCGCGGCGGTGACGGCGGCCATGTCATGCATGGCACCGGTGCGGTAGTTCACATGGGTGAGCATGAGCACGGCCAGGTCGTCGTTCAGGGCACCCGCAATTTCATCCGGTTCCACCAGTTTGAGCGTAAAGCCCTGCGCCTTGCACAGCCCTTCGGCGATGTAGAGGTCAGTGGGAAAGTTGCTGCGCTCGCTCATGATCACGCGACGTTGCGGCGCATCCTGCTTGGCGATCGAGACCGCGGCAGACAACACCTTGTAGAGGTTGATGGAGGTGGTGTCGGTGGCCACCACCTGGTCTGGTCCTGCGCCGATCAGCGGCGCAATCAGGTTGCCCAGTCGTTGCGGCATTTGGAACCAGCCGGCTGTGTTCCACGAGCGGATGAGGTCGCGGCCCCACTCGTTTGTCACCACTTCGGCCGCACGCGCCGCGGCTGATTTGGGCATGGCGCCGAGCGAATTACCGTCCAGGTAAATCACGCCGGGCGGAATGGAAAACAGGTCGCGCAAGGTCCGCAACGGGTCTGCCGCGTCGCGCTGTTGGCAGTCTTGAAGTGTGATCATGGTGTCTCGCTTTTCGGTTGGTCTCAAGGCGCAGCAAAGGTAACACCGGCGAAATCGCTGTGGTGTCGGTAAATTCCAACAGCCTGCAAAAATAGTTTAGTTCTAAAGTAAATGCAACCCGGGCTACCCTCGTCTGGACTGTGGTTTTTGGAAAGGCAGAATATCGAGGCAATACGTTTTGCCATGCATGAAAGGGGTGCCCGCTATGACCACGTTCCAGACTTCACGCGAAATTCCTGCAACGCCTGCGGCCGTGTTTGCGGCCATTGCCGATCCGCAGCGACTGGCGCGCTGGTGGGGGCCAGATGGTTTTCGCAACAGCTTTGAGGTTTGCGAGTTTCGGCCGGGTGGCGTGTGGAAGTTCACCATGCACGGGCCGGATGGCGCGAACTACCCCAACGAGTCGGTGTTCTTTGCCATCGAGCCCGATCGCAAGGTCGTGATAGACCATGCGTGCCAGCCGTTTTTTCGGCTGACTGTCGCGTTAGAGCCGAGCGCCTTGGGCACACGGGTTCACTGGACCCAGGTGTTTGCAGATGCAGCGGTTGCGGCGGCCGTTGCCCACATCGTGGAGCCGGCCAATGAGCAGAACCTGTCGCGCTTGACTGCCGAGGTGGCCGCCGCGTCGTAGCCAAACGCGATCAGACGTTGTCGACGGGCAGCATGCCGTGTCTGCGGCGCGCGCTGGCGCAGGCATCACTGCCTTCTTCAAACTCGCGACAGGGCGAAGGGCGCCACTCGTAAATGCCGCAGCCAATCTTCTCGCCCAACTTGCCCGAGAGGGCAGCACAGCGGGGTGGCTGGTGGTCGGTGCCGCGCATACGGGCGATATTGGCGTTGACTTCGACCGCAAGCCCGGAAGGCACGCGCCCACCCAGGTCTTCCAGTTCATGCACCGAAAAATCGACCCGGAAACTGGCGCAGCAAGCGCCGCAGCTTGTGCAGGCGCTCATGGCTGTGCCCTATTGCTTGCCCAGCAGCAGATATTCCATGAGTGCCTTTTGCACATGCATGCGGTTCTCCGCCTCATCCCACACTACGCTTTGCGGGCCGTCGATGACTTCGGCTTCGACTTCCTCGCCACGGTGTGCCGGCAGGCAGTGCATGAAGAGGGCGGAGGGGGCTGCTGCGGCCATCATCTTGCGGTCCACGCACCAGGCGGCAAAGGCCTTGCGGCGCACTTCGTTTTCTGCTTCGTAGCCCATGCTGGTCCAGACGTCGGTAGTGACCAGGTCGGCACCGGCGCAGGCTTCCATCGGGTCGCTATACGTCTTGTAGCTGCCCGCGCCCATGGAGGCGGGTGCGGCGGCCGTCACTTCGTTGACCTCGTAGCCGCTGGGCGTGCTCACGCGCAGGTGAAAACCCAACTGTGCAGCGGCCTGCAGCCAGGTGTTGGCCATGTTGTTGCCGTCGCCAACCCAGGCCACGGTCTTGCCCTCGATCGGGCCACGGTGCTCGATGTAGGTGAAGATGTCGGCCAGGATCTGGCAGGGGTGAAACTCATTGGTCAGGCCGTTGATCACCGGCACACGCGAGTGTTTGGCAAAGCTTTCCAGCTTGCTTTGCTCGTAGGTGCGGATCATCACGATGTCGGTCATGCGGCTGATGACCTTGGCGCTGTCTTCGATCGGCTCGGAACGACCCAATTGGCTGTCGCCGGTGGTCAGATGCACCACGCTGCCACCAAGCTGGTACATGCCGGCTTCAAAGCTGACGCGCGTGCGGGTCGAAGCCTTCTCAAAAATCATCGCCAACGTGCGATCCACCAGGGGCTGGTGGCGCTGGAAGGTCTTGAATTTTTGCTTGATGAAGGCGGCGCGCTCCAGCAGGTAGCCATATTCTTCGGTGCTGAAGTCGGAAAACTGCAGGTAGTGCCGTACCGGTGGCGCACCTTTGGGCAAGGTGCTGGGGACTGCGGGTTTGAAATAGCTCATGGCGCTTCCTTCAGCAAGGCAGAAATCAGAGGGCAAAGGATGGCTGCAATTTCTTCGGCCTCAGCCACGCTCAAAATCAGCGAGGGCACCAGGCGCACCACGCTGTCGGCGGTGACGCTGATCAAAAGACCTTTGTCGAGCGCGCGCTGGGTCAGCGCGCCGCAGGGCTTGGCCAGGTCAATGCCCAACATCAGGCCCTGGCCACGAATTTCCTTTACCGCGCCACTAGCCAACTCCGCCGCCAAACCTTGCTCAAGCGCCGCCTTGAGGTGCGCGCCGACACGGGCCGCGTTGTCCAGCAGACCTTCGGCCTCCATGATGCGAATGGTTTCCACACCGGCGCGCATGGCCAGCGGGTTGCCGCCAAAGGTGCTGCCGTGGTTGCCCGGCTGAAAAATGGTCGCGGCCTTGGGGCCGACGACCACCGCGCCCACCGGCACGCCCGAGCCCAGGCCCTTGGCCAGCGGCATCACATCCGGCTGGATGCCTGCCCACTGGTGGGCAAACCATTTGCCGGTGCGACCCATGCCGCATTGCACTTCGTCAATCATCAGAAGCCAGTCTTTTTCATCGCACAGGGCGCGCACATCGCGCAGGTAATCCATGTGCATCGGATTGACGCCGCCTTCGCCCTGAATGGCTTCGAAAAACACGGCCACTACATTCGGGTTGTTGGCGGTGGCCGCCTTCAGCTCTTCGATGTTGTTGATCGCAACGCGGATAAAGCCTTCCACCAGCGGCCCAAAACCGGCCTGCACCTTGGGGTTGCCGGTGGCGCTGAGCGTCGCAATCGAGCGGCCATGGAAGGCCTTCTCGTAGACCACGATCTCGGGCCGATCAATGCCCTTGTCGTGGCCGAACTTGCGCGCCAGTTTGAGCGCTGCTTCGTTGGCTTCCAGCCCGGTGGAGCAGAAGAACACATTCGTCATGCCTGAGCGCTCGACCAGCAACTTGGCCAGCTCTTCCTGCAGGGGAATATGGTAGTAGTTGGAAGTGTGGATCAGCTTGGTCACCTGATCCTGCAAGGCGGCGACAAGTTGCGGGTGGTTGTGGCCCACGGTGTTGACGGCAATACCGCCCAATGCGTCCAGATAATCCCGGCCGTTGGTGTCCCAAACGCGGCAACCCTTGCCGTGCGACAAGGCAACAGGCAGGCGGCCATAGGTGTTCATCACGTGCGGTGAACTGGGCAGAGACGTTTCGCTGGACATGCAGGCACTCCGGATCGGGGTAAAAAAGATCGGCCCAACGCAGGTTGGGCCGTTGAGCTGTGATTTTAGGCGCATCTTCAAGGTGCTTTGATGACAGCATCGGGCACCAAAAATGGGGCTATTTCGCCGCATGCAGTCAACTTCAAGACAGGCGAACGGGTAGAATTCTTGTGCAGTGCAACACCTCAAGGCTTACTGGCACGGGAGTTGCACTAGCACATTCAATATGGATTCTTCCGCAAAAAAACTCTACATACTGGGCGTGACCAAGCAGGGAAAGACGTTCAGGCCCAGCGATTGGGCCGAACGTCTGGCCGGTGTCATGAGTCAGTTCCGCCCGGGTCGTTCGCATCCGGGTAGTCACATTGCCTATTCGCCCTGGTGCGTGCCTACGTCAATTGGCAACGTGAAGTGCGTCATCGTCCACCATGCCCTGCGCGACCACAACGTCATGGCATGGGATTTTTGCGTGCACTTTGCGCAGGACAACGACCTGCAGACCAGCGACACCCGGCCACTTCCCCCCGAAAAGCCCGTCGTCAACTAAGCTAGACTGCAGTTCTGCGGCAAAGGGTGGCCAGCGGTACACACCGCGATCCGACCGTAGATTCTTCGCCACCGACTCCAATAAACATCGCGCCGCCTGTATTCAGGCGGTTTCTGTTTTCAGACTGTGTTTTGTTGGAGCTCAGCATGTACCCTTCAAATGAAAGTCGCCTTGTTTTAGGCAAATTGCTCATTGCCGCATTGGGACTTGTCGCGCTTATCGCACCGCTCGCCAAGGAGTTGGCGCCGGGTATTGCTTGGGGCTTCCTCGTGTTCTATTGCCTAGCGGGTCTCGTAGGCCTACTGGCCGTGCTGGTGGTCGCTTCAGTTTGCTCACTCCAGTTTTCCCAATTCATCTTGCGCCTGGGTGGAACGGATACGCAGTGGTTATGGTTCTCTGGTGAGCCGCGGGGGCTGGCGGCTTTGCGTAATGGAAGGAGGGTGGGGAAAGACGTGAAGTAAATCTCTTCTTGATTTTGCCGGGGTGCCACAGGGCTATTTCCGCAAACGGGTATACGTAATTGCACATAAGACAAACCTGTACAAATACAAATG
>CAIQEX010000196.1 GCA_903870955.1 uncultured beta proteobacterium | reverse complement strand
GCGTGGTGGATTACCTGAAGGCACAGGGCGAACCCAATTACATCGAAGGCATTCTGGAGGGCGGCACCGTCGACAGTGAAGACGGCAATGGCGCTGCGGGTGATGCGGGTGGTGAGAAGGACCCGATGTACGACCAGGCCGTGGAAGTCGTGCTGAAGAACCGCAAGGCCAGCATTTCACTGGTCCAGCGTCACCTCAAAATCGGTTACAACCGCGCCGCGCGACTGGTGGAGGATATGGAAAAGGCCGGTCTGGTCAGTTCCATGAGCACCAGCGGTCAGCGCGACATCCTGGTGCCCGCGCGCAACGAGTAACTATGTTCAATCAAAAAATCGCAGCCTGTCTTCTGGCCTTCAGCGCCGCTGTTGCCAATGCCTCTGGCCTGGACAGCCTTGAGCAGTTTGTCAAAACGGCCAAGACCGGTCGCGCGGAGTTCACCCAGGTCGTGACCGCACCGGCCAAGGAAGGGCAGGTCGCACGCAGCAAGAATTCCAGCGGCAGTTTTGATTTCTCACGGCCGAACCGCTTCAAATTTGGTTACCGCAAGCCGTTTGAGCAGACCATCGTGGCCGACGGGCAGACGCTGTGGCTGTACGACGTCGACCTCAATCAGGTGACCTCGCGCAAGCAGTCGGCGGTATTGGCCTCCAGCCCTGCCGCCCTGATTGCATCGGCCGCCGACATCAAGGCGCTGCAGGCCGATTTCAACCTCAGCGCCGCGCCCGACAAGGACGGACTCGAGTGGGTGCTGGCGACGCCAAAGACCAAAGAGGGCATGTTGCAATCGGTGCGCGTGGGCTTCAAAGGGGCGGATCTGGCGGTTCTCGAAATGGTCGACAGTTTTGGTCAGCGCTCGGTGATGTCGTTTACCGGGTTGCGAATCAACATTCCCATCGAACCCGCAGTGTTTCAATTCAAACCACCTGCTGGTGCTGACCTGATCCAGCAATAGCACGCGCGCTTCACCCATGGCCCAAGCCCCGCGCAAGCACGCCCCCACGCAACAGCCTCTGGCCGAACGCCTACGCCCGCAAACCTTGGGCGAAGTCATTGGCCAGCAGCACCTGCTGGGTGAGGGCATGGCCTTGCGCCTGGCGTTCGAGTCCGGTCAACCGCATAGCTGCATTCTTTGGGGGCCGCCGGGTACCGGCAAGACCACCATTGCGCGCCTGATGGCCAACGCATTTGACGCCCAGTTCATCACCATCAGTGCGGTGCTGGGGGGTGTGAAAGAGATACGTGAAGCGGTGGAGCAGGCGCAGACGGCACGCGACGGTCTGGAGCAACGCCACACCATCGTCTTTGTGGACGAGTGCCACCGCTTCAACAAGAGTCAGCAGGATGCGTTTCTGCCGCATGTAGAAAGCGGCCTGTTCACTTTCATTGGCGCGACCACCGAGAACCCTTCCTTTGAAGTGAATTCGGCGCTTTTGTCGCGGGCTGCGGTCTATGTGCTTCAGCCCCTGAACGCGCAAGACCTGCAGCAAATTGTGGACCGTGCATTGGCGCAGAGCGCCATTCCAACCCTTGAAGCGGCGGCGGTGGACCGCTTGATTGCCTATGCCGATGGCGACGCGCGGCGCCTCCTGAATACCCTGGAGACTCTGGCGATTGCCGCCATGCAGGAGAAAACCGAGACCATCACCGACGCCTGGTTGCTTAAAGTGCTCGGCGAGCGCATGCGCCGCTATGACAAGGGCGGCGAGCAGTTTTACGACACCATTTCGGCCTTGCACAAGAGTGTGCGCGGCTCCGATCCGGATGCCTCGCTGTATTGGTTTGTGCGCATGCTCGATGGCGGGGCCGACCCGCGTTACATGGCCCGGCGGTTGATCCGGATGGCCAGTGAGGACATCGGGCTTGCCGACCCGCGCGCCCTGCGCCTGGCCCTGGACGCGGCCGATGTGTATGAGCGCCTGGGTACGCCTGAGGGCGAGTTGGCGTTGGCCGAGTGCGTGATTTATCTGGCCATTGCGCCCAAGTCCAACGCCGTCTACAAGGCCTATAACGCAGCCAAGGCATTGATTAAAAAAGACAGCACCAGGCCGGTGCCCATGCACCTGCGCAATGCGCCTACCAAGCTGATGAAGGAGTTGGACTACGGCAAGGGCTATCGTTACGCCCATGACGAAGAAGATGGCTTTGCAGCCGGTGAGCAGTACCTGCCCGATGGCTTGCAGGAGCAGCGTTTTTATCAGCCGGTGGAACGTGGGCTGGAAATCCGGATCGCCGAAAAAATGCGATCTTTGCATGCGCTCAACCAAAAAAAACATAAGCGCGACTAATGCTGCCGTAATCGCGGCAGCGCGAGGGTAAACCCCCGCCGCGTGGCGGCCCAGGGCCTCCATCCCTTGGCTACAATCCCCCCCACTCAAACGCCAGGAAAACAAGACTTGGC
>CAIQEX010000195.1 GCA_903870955.1 uncultured beta proteobacterium | reverse complement strand
CACGCAGCCGAAAGCAAGGTGGAAGTGTGGGTGATACCGACCGACGAAGGGCATGTGGCCGCTTCAGAAGCGGCCCGCCTGATCACGCGTTGATCAGTTGCTAAAGGGGCGTCCCACCAGCTTGGAGCCGGCCTTCAGGCCCTTTTTGGCGAACCAACCCTGATTCATTTCCAGTACGAAGCGGACTGGTTTGAGCGAGCAGTGCGAGTCGGTGGTCTGGGGCTTCATATCTTCCAGGTTAACGATGCTGCCGTCGTCGGCCACAAACGCGGCAGTCAGCGGCAAAATGGTGTTCTTCATCCAGAAGCACTGTTTGCTCGGCGTCTGAAACACAAACAGCATGCCCTCGTTTTGCGGCATTTCGTTGCGGTACATCAGACCGATCTGGTGCTGCTCAGGAGTCAGCGCCACTTGGATATCCAACACATGAATGCCAGCCGTCAAGGGGATGCGTGGCAGTTGGGTTTGTCGGGTTTCCTGGGCCAAGGCCAGGTGCGTGAACCAGAATGCAAAGAAGATTTGGGCAAGTAATTTCATGCTTCTATTTTGAATCAAATTGAAATGCCGTATGCAGGGGTGATGGCCGCCCGGCTTTACAAAGATGCGCATCTGCAGCTCAAAAAATTGTGGCCACTCGCAAATATTGTGTTTTATTTCACTTTGCTTACTTGATAGTCACCAAAAAGTCACCAGATCGTGTGGGTGATGCAACGCTTCAGGGTGACCGATAGAATGGAAAGCATGGCGACCAAAAAAATTGACCCCCCAGCCCCCAACCCGGTGCGAATGCCCGATCGAGACGAGAGCGACTCGGTGGTATTGGAGCGGGTTCCCGAAAAGGTCAAACCTCCGGGCATGTATCAGGTCGTGATGTTGAATGATGACTACACGCCCATGGAATTTGTGGTTGTGGTGATTCAGGAATTTTTTGGTAAAGACCTGGAATCTGCCACCCAAATCATGCTCAAGATCCATCTGGATGGAAAGGGCGTGTGTGGTGTTTATTCGAAGGATGTGGCGGCCACCAAGGTGGACCAGGTCCTCGATGCTGCCCACAAAGCCGGGCATCCGCTCAAATGTTTGAGCGAACCCATTGAATTTTGAAGAGAACTCCAGACCTTGCAACTCTGTCGTTCAAAACGGTTTACAGTTAATCATCAACGCAAGGCAAAGGAAATCACATGATTGCCCAGGAATTGGAAGTTAGCCTGCACATGGCGTTCGTGGAAGCGCGTCAGCAACGCCACGAGTTCATCACCGTGGAGCATTTGCTATTGGCTTTGCTTGACAACCCCAGCGCAGCTGAAGTCTTGCGTGCGTGTTCCGCCAATATTGATGACCTGCGCAAGTCGCTGGCCAACTTTATCAAGGACAACACGCCGCAGGTGGCAGGCACCGACGAGGTTGATACGCAACCGACATTGGGTTTTCAGCGTGTCATTCAGCGCGCCATCATGCACGTGCAAAGCACGGGCAGTGGCAAGAAAGAAGTCACCGGAGCAAACGTGTTGGTGGCGATCTTTGGCGAGAAGGACTCGCACGCCGTCTACTATTTGCACCAGCAAGGTGTGACGCGCCTGGACGTGGTGAACTTCATTGCGCACGGCATCAAGAAAAATGATCCGCCAGAGCCCACCAAGTCAAATGAGACGCCCGGTGAAGCCGAGGAGGGTGGAAACGAGAAGAACGAAAAGTCTTCCCCTCTGGAACAGTACACGATCAATCTGAATCAGTTGGCCAAGGAAGGCAAGATTGACCCACTGATCGGCCGCGAATACGAGGTCGAACGGGTTATTCAAATTCTGTGCCGCCGCCGTAAAAACAACCCCTTGCTGGTGGGTGAGGCCGGTGTCGGCAAGACCGCCATTGCTGAGGGCTTGGCTTGGCGTATTACACAAAACGACGTGCCAGACATCCTGGCCGAAGCTGTGGTGTATTCCCTGGACATGGGCGCGCTATTGGCGGGCACCAAATACCGTGGTGACTTTGAGCAGCGGCTTAAGGGCGTGCTCAAAGCCTTGAAGGACAAACCCAATGGCGTCCTGTTCATCGACGAGATTCATACCTTGATCGGTGCCGGTGCTGCATCGGGCGGTACTTTGGACGCTTCCAATTTGCTCAAGCCGGGCCTGAGTTCTGGTCAACTCAAGTGCATTGGTGCAACTACCTTTACGGAATACCGTGGCATTTTCGAAAAAGATGCAGCCTTATCACGCCGCTTCCAAAAGGTCGATGTCGTTGAACCCACGGTCGAACAGACCGTGGAGATTCTCAAGGGGCTCAAGTCCCGTTTTGAAGAGCATCACAACGTCAAGTACGCTGTGGCTGCCCTGCAAGCCGCAGCCGAACTGAGCGCAAAATACATCAATGACCGGCATTTGCCCGACAAGGCAATTGATGTGATTGATGAAGCGGGTGCGGCCCAACGCATCCTGCCGGCGAGCAAGCGCAAGAAGACCATCACCAAGGCTGAAGTTGAGGAAATCGTAGCCAAGATTGCCCGCATTCCGGCAGCCAATGTTTCCAACGATGACCGCGGAAAACTCAAGACACTGGAGCGCGATTTGCGCAACGTCGTGTTTGGTCAGGACAAAGCGATTGATGTGCTGACTTCGGCAGTCAAAATGGCACGCTCCGGCCTGGGCAAGGGCGACAAGCCGATTGGATCGTTCCTGTTCAGTGGACCGACGGGCGTTGGCAAGACCGAAGCGGCCAAGCAGTTGGCCTACATCATGGGCATCGACCTGATCCGGTTCGATATGAGTGAATACATGGAGCGCCATGCGGTCAGCCGCTTGATTGGTGCGCCTCCGGGTTATGTTGGTTTTGACCAGGGCGGATTGCTGACGGAAGCCATTACCAAGAAGCCGCACTGCGTTCTCTTGCTGGACGAAATCGAGAAAGCCCATCCGGACATCTTCAATGTGCTGCTGCAGGTCATGGACCATGGCACGCTGACGGACAACAACGGACGCAAGGCCGACTTCCGCAATGTCATCATCATCATGACGACCAATGCGGGTGCCGAGACCATGAACAAGGCGACCATCGGATTCACCAATCCGCGTGAAGCCGGTGACGAGATGGCCGATATCAAGCGGTTGTTCACTCCGGAGTTCCGCAACCGTCTGGATGCGTTGGTGAGCTTTAAGGCGCTGGACGAAAACGTGATTCTGCGTGTGGTGGACAAGTTCCTGCTGCAACTGGAAACGCAACTGGCCGACAAAAAGGTCGATGTCACCTTCACCGACAAATTGCGCAAGCATTTGGGCAAGAAGGGCTTTGATCCACTCATGGGCGCACGCCCGATGCAGCGGCTGATTCAGGACACGATCCGTCGCGCTTTGGCGGATGAACTGTTGTTCGGCCGATTGGTCGATGGCGGTCGCCTGACGGTGGACTTGGACGAGACCGACGAGAGCAAGACTGAAGTTTTGCTTGACATCCAGCCTCTGCCAAAAAAGGAAGGCAAGTCCAAACCTGAAGAAGCGACCACCCGCTAGAAACTTGCCGTCCGTAAGGCGGTTCCAGGGCTCAGTTCTTTAGCAGGAACTGAGCCCTGAGTTTTTCAATGCGGGCTCGGTTAGCGCCCAGGTCTCCATGGCCCAGGCGGCTGGCCGAGCGAAGTTGAATAACGCCGGCTGTGCGATCAAGCCAGAATTCGACATCGTCGGTAAAGCGCAGCAGGGGAGTGCTGCATTGGGCGTAGATGTAGTCTGGCTTTTGCGTGACCAACACCGTACGTTCCTGTGTTTTGAGGAGGGTGGCCAACTTTTGCATGGCCTGTTCCGGGTCGCCGGAAAAGGCCAGGGGCGCAATGGCAGCGTAACTGCGTTGCGGATGGTCTGGATACAGTTCAGCCTGACTGGATACGCTGTTGGGCGTTGGGGATGGCGGCTTAAGTCGGCCGCTGCGAACACCAAGGTCGCTGGGAGCCTGGCCGCTGAGAAAACCAGTCTGCCCCGCCAGGATTAGGATGGCGCCCAGCGCCGCCACTAACATTGCCAGAGTTGCCAGAATCTTCATGATAAATAAACCTATAAAAATACGATGTCCGCTCCGCAGCCTGCCATGACACAGAATACTGGATTGCGTATGCCGCCCACTCCACACCCTATGACACGATTGCGTTCCTGCCTTTTTGCTTTCTTGATGGCCTTGTTGGTTTCTGCCTGTACCACGCCGCCACCGGTTGGCAAGCCCACGCCTACGCCGGAACCACTCCCTACCGCAACCAAGGTGGCGCCTCGGATTGGACTCGCACTTGGCGGAGGCGCTGCGCGGGGATTTGCCCATGTTGGCGTGATACAGGTACTGGAAGAGGCGGGCATTCGTCCGAACCTGGTGGCGGGCACCTCAGCAGGAAGCCTGGTGGCTGCGATTTACGCCAGTGGCAAGTCTGGTGCCCAGTTGCAACAAGTAGCCGAGACGATGGAGGAGGCGGCCATTGCTGACTGGAGCCTGCAAATTTTCAGCCGCGGAGCACTGCGCGGTGAGGCATTGGCACGTTACGTCAATACCCAGGTCAATTCACGTCTGATTGAGAACATGCCGATGCCCTTGGGCATCGTCGCTACAGACCTGAATACGGGCGTTGACACGGTTTTCCAGCGTGGCGATACCGGCACTGCGGTACGTGCATCCAGCGCGGTGCCTGCGGTGTTTCAGCCCGTCAAAATATCGGGTCGTGATTACGTCGATGGCGGTTTGGTATCACCCGTTCCGGTCCGTGCTGCCCACAAAATGGGAGCTGAACTGGTGATTGCGGTGGACATTTCCAGTCCCCCGGAAGGCAATCTCACCGGCGGCACTCTGGAGATCCTGTTGCAAACGTTTTCCATCATGGGCAAGAGCATCAATACGTTTGAGCTCCGTGATGCCGATGTGGTGGTACGACCTGTTTTAAGCGGTATTTCAAGTGCTGACTTTGGCGCACGAAAACGCTCCATTGAAGCGGGGCGGCAGGCCATGCTCCTTGCCCTGCCGCAGTTGCGGGCTGCGATTGCAGCAAAAACGCACTGAAAATGCGCATGAGACGCACGCAATCCTGCAATTGAGAACTTTTGATATTGACAGGCTAGATTGACGTTATAAAGTGTCAACATGGTTAATACATGTGGAGATATTTATGACGGAAAGCGAACGCGACCTCTTGATGCCCTTCTTGCGTAAACTGGTCCAGACCCGCACCACGCCTGGAGACCTTGCTGCCAACACTTTGATACGCAGCGCGTTGGAAAGACAACCCAATGCCAATTACTTGTTGGTGCAGCGTGCTTTGGCACTCGAATGTGAGTTGGCCACAGCCCAACGCAAGATCAGTGTGCTCGAAGGTACGGCGTCAGCGGAAGGCACGTCCCTAGCCGCAAGCGATTTCCTGAATCTGTCCGCCTCGGGATGGGGCGAAGTGAAGAATCGCAATCCACCAGTCAGTACGAGCAAAAGGTTGTACGACTTTTTTAAGGAT
>CAIQEX010000194.1 GCA_903870955.1 uncultured beta proteobacterium | reverse complement strand
CGTAACGACCACGCAAAAACTCCACGTAGCCCAGTTCCCGACTGGCCGCCGCCGCTTGGTCGGCACAGTTCATCGCACCAAGTGCCAGTGCCTCATGCAGGGCCGTGGCGCCCTCTTCATCGCGCCCGCGTGCGGCATGCACCAGCGCACCTCCCAGGGCTACGCGGGCACGCGTACGCAATGCAGGATCGCCCGTGGCGTCGGCTTCAACAATCGCGCGCCGCAGACATTGCAGCCCCGCATCCAGCGCGCCAGCCCCAATGGCGGCCTCGCCGGCTTCGATCTGAGCTATCGCAGCCATCCGACCCGTGGCTGGGCGGGTCGTGGGGGTGGCCGTGGTGGTGTTCATCGCCACGTCCAATGCCGGGCCGGGACGCACGCCCAGCTCACGCATGAAAAGTTCCCGGCAGGCGCTGGCCTGACGCGCGGCGCCGACGCCGTCACCGGAAGCGGCCAGACACCGCACCAGGAGCACCTGATAGTCCTCATCGAGCGGGTTTTGTCGAACCAGACGGGATGCCAGATCAGCGGCCTCCGCACAGGCCCCCGTGGCCAGGCGCGCCAGCGCAGCTTCGCGCAACACCGATTCGGAAATAGCCTGCAAATGGCGACGCTCGGTGGCCAGCCATACTTCAAAGGCAGCGCAACCGGCGATTTGCAAACCTTCCAGAAAAACCTGGTCCAGCCCGGTCACCCGCAAAGCCTGGGGCCAGGACGCCTGGGTCAGCGCCACCACATCGACATAGGTCGATGGGTCCTGCGCTATCGCCAGCATGTCGCCCTGTAAATCGGCGCTTCCCAGCAGCTTGCGTAACTCACTCAGGTTCCAGCGCAACGCAGCCTGCGGATCTTCGGCTTCAGAAAATAGCAGTTCTGCCAAATGCCTGCGGCTGACCGTTCCTTGGCTGCGCAACAAATACGCCAACAGTGCCCACACCTTCTGCCCCCGTGGAGCGGGCACGGCCAAGCCGTCCCGCTCCAGACGCGGTTTGCCTAAAAGATAAATCGCAAGACCCATGCATTCATTCTTCCCGAGGGCTATGGCGTTGGCAAGGCGAGGCTCAAACCTCGGCTGTCGTGGGATCTATGATGGACATTACCCTGGCGACACTGTTGGCCGGGAAACCGCCGCGCCGTGCGTGCTCTCTGACCAGCTCTTCATTTGCGGCGTTGTAAATGCAGTAAATCTTGTCCCCTGTGACATAGCTATGGACCCACTGCACGTCGGGGCCGAGCTCCTGCAGCACGCTGCAGGATTTTTGCGAAATGGCCTGCAACTCCGCTGCCTGCGTGGCACCCACTCCGGGTATCGCGCGTTCGATGACAAACTTGGGCATAGAAACCTCCGATTCAGTTAAAGAGGTCTTCAGAATAGGCAGCGGGCGTGTGAGCCAGCGTTTGAAGCCTGCGGATTAAACGCTCGCCTGCAAACTTTGGTGCCCCTGGGTGGGATTCTTGCGGATGAAGGCAGCAATCAAAGCCGCCAGCAAGGCCATGGAGACCGAGATGATCCACAGCCAACGGTAGCTGCCCAGCACATCAAACGCAACGCCACCGGCATACGCTCCCAGCGCCGCTCCCAGTGAGTGCCCCGCACTCAGCAGCCCCATCGAAAGTCCCATCACCCGAACCCCCAAATGCGAGGCCACCAGACTGGCAACCACGGGCGCCGTCGCGTAGTCGAACAAACCAAAGATGACAGAAAACGCATACAGCAGAGTCACGTCATTTCCCACCTGCATGAGCAGGATAAAACTCAGTGAACGGACAACGTAGATTCCAGCCAGCAGCAGGGGCCGGTTCATGCGGTCAGAAAGCCACCCGGCCACCAGCACACCCACCAGGTTGATGCCGGACAGAAGACCATAGGCGCCAGCGGCCTTCACACCACCGAAGCCGCATATCGCGGCATACGGCAGAAAGTGTGTTTCGATAACCCCCGAACTGGTGAAGCCGCACAGAAGAAAGCTCCAGAACAGGAGGTTGAACGTCGGGCTGCGGGCCAGAGCGAGAAGACGGGTACGCATCGGCTCCTGCGGCGCAGCGTGATGCGCTGTGTGCTTGCCGGAGTTTCTGGGTAACAAATACAACGCGATGGGCACCATCAAAGCACTTGCTCCGGCGGCTGCCAAAAACTCATTTCTCCAACCCCAAGCAGTCAACACAAACGCAGCCAGCGGCACCAGCAATAGCGGTCCCACGGTGGAGCCAGAGTCCACCACGGCCATGGCAAAACCCCGGCGCTCAACAAAATAGGGCGCAACCGCCGCAAAGAAAACGCTGGCCCCAACCACCCCGAAGCCAACGCCGGAAATGACACCGAAGTTCAACATCAGTTGCCATGGCGCTGTCGAGACGGTGGTCAAGGCCAACCCGGCCGCCAGCAGGGCGAATCCGGCCGCCAGCAACTTGCGTGGACCCAAGCGGTCAATGAAGTCCCCGGCTATGGGCGCCGTGATCGCCATAACTATCAAGGCGACGGCGCCGGCGGTCGAGATGAGGCTGCGGGTCCAACCCATTTCAGACTCCCACAGAGGCATCACCAGGCTTAACAGGGCGCGCGCCGATGCCGATAAGGCAATCGCCATAAAGCCGTAGCCGACGACAGTCCACCCCACCATGGGGTTCGCGGTCGCGGCAAGAGGAGACTTCGTGTTCATATTTTTGGGGGAATGGTGCCGACCCAGGGCAGCAACTGATTCAAGTCAAAACGGCATCAAATACTACAGGCAATCCTGGGAACAGTGCTTTATGCTTCAACAGATCGCCTGGGGCGAACTCAATATTCATGCGACATGCAGGGGGCGACGATGGGAAACGGGCAAACCGCCCCAACGGGTAACGGACCCGTTGAAGCTCTGAGGGGCATCGCGAAGAGCTTTATCGGCCTCAATTCACGGGCCCGGCAGGCACGCGCCACCTCGGGTATCGGTGTCGCGGTGGGTCTGGTCTTTTCCGTATTCAACTTGTTGACGCCGGGTATGGTGCCCTTGGGCCTGACAGAGCTGGCCGCCGTCACTTTCCTTTTGCTGCCCGCCAGTTTGATTGCCACCCGCAGCGGTGGCGTCCTCATTTCCGAAGCGCTCATCACCGCGGCCACGGTCATCATTTTGGGGGCCTTGGTTGTTTTTGGCGGGCTTCAGGGCACCGGCTTGTTCTGGATCTATCTGGCACCCTTTCTGGCTTTCTTTCTCAAGGGTCAAACCGTCGGCTGGCGCTACAGCCTGATCTTTTTTGGTGGGGTGGTGACGTACCTGTGGCTGCTGCATGACGCACTGCCCTTTGCCTATCCGTATAACGTCGACGTCAAAATTCAATTCTGTCTGTCGCTGATGTTTTACACGGTGATCGCGGCCACTTTTAACCGCCTGCGCGACCACTACGAAAAAGAACTAAAGCAAAACGTCCAGGACCTCACCGCAGCACAAATGACCTCGGAACTGGCCGTCAGCGAAGCCGAGCTGGCCTTCAAAGCGATGAAGACTTCGCGTGACCGGATGGACCAGATTCTTTGGAGTGCCAACCTCGGCACCTGGGAATTCAACATACAAACCGGCAAGGCAGATTTCAATGAACGCTGTGCATCGATGTTGGGAAGAACCCTGAAAGAAATCGGTGGCACGGCGTTAGAGCACTGGGTCCCTTTTGAACATCCCGCAGACATCGCGCGCGCGCAGCTGGAATTGAAGCGCTGCATTCAGGGCATAGCCACCACCTATGAACGCGAAGGCCGCATGCGCCACCAAAACGGCGAATGGATTTGGGTTCTTGACCGCGGCCGGGTCGTGGAGTGGACAGAGGATGGAAAGTCCTTGCGCATGATGGGAACCCGGCAAGACATCACCGAAAGAAAAGGTGCCGACGAGCGACAGTTGCTGGCCGTACTCGAGGCATCCGCCGACGCTGTGCTTTTGGTGTCAACCGAGGGGCAGTTGTTGTTTGCCAACTCCGTGGCGAAATCCCTGTTTGGATACACCGCGGAAGAATTGTTGCAACTCAACGTAGACGCCCTGGTTCCAGGCGAATCGCGCCGTCTGCATGCGGCCCACCGGGAGTCTTTTGCAAGAAAGTCTACGGCCCGCCCCATGACGGGGCATTCCCAACTTTCGTGTCAACACAAGTTGGGGCACGAGATTCCTGTCGAGGTAGGCCTGAGCCCATTTACCTTGCATGGGGAACGTCTGGTGATCGCCAACATAGCCGATGTTTCCGAGCGCGTCGCGAATCAAAAACGCATGATCGAGTTGAATGAAACCCTGGAAACGCGGGTCCAGCAACGCACGCACGAATTGGGGCAGGCCCTTGAGCGGGCCAATTTTGCGACCCGCTCCCGGGGAGACTTTCTCTCCAACATGAGCCATGAAATTCGCACGCCCATGAATGCCGTATTGGGCATGGTGTATCTCGCACTGCAGGCCAACCCGTCGCAACAGCAACGCGAGTACCTGGAAAAAATTCAGAGTGCGGGCGGTCACATGGTCAGTCTGATGAATGACATCCTCGATTTCTCCAAAATAGATGCCGGCAAACTGGATCTTGAAGTGGGCAATTTCGACCTGCACCGGGTGGTGCAAAACCTGGTTCAACTCACCGAGGGACGCGCGCGCGAAAAGGGGCTGCAGATGGCCTACGAACTGGGCCCGGAAGTCCCTCAGTATTTGCGCGGTGACTCCTTGCGCCTGGGACAAATCATCATCAATTACGTCAACAACGCAATCAAGTTTACGGAGCGTGGCGGGGTCACCTTGCGCGTCTCCAAAATATCTTCCGCGTCGGACACAGAAAATTCAACCACACAGCACCTGCGTTTCGAAGTCCAGGACACGGGCATTGGTTTGGATGCGCAGCAACAGTTGCGGCTGTTCAAGTCGTTCGAGCAGGCTGACAATTCCATCAGCCGCAAATATGGCGGGACCGGGCTGGGTCTGGCCATATGCAAACAGTTGGCGGCCCTGATGGGGGGCGATGTCGGCGTTGAAAGCACCCTCGGCAAAGGCAGCACATTCTGGTTTACGGCCAGCTTGGAGACGGCATCCGACGACTGGGGCAAACTGCAGCCAATCGATGCCGCCCCAACCTCCATGGAGGAACTGCGCGGGACCTATATGCTGGTGGTGGACGACAGCGCCTTCAATCTGGAAGTCGCCAAGGGCATGCTGGAAAGTGCCGGGGTTACCGTGATGCTGGCGAGCGATGGAGCGCAAGCACTCGCGCTGTTGCGGGAAAGTCGTTTTGACTGCGTATTGATGGACATGCGTATGCCCGTCATGGATGGCCTTGAGGCTGCGCGCAGCATCCGAAGCGATGCGGACTTGTCCCACATTCCGGTGGTTGGGCTGACGGCAAATGCCAATACGGAAGACCATGTTCAATGCCTGCAAGCCGGCATGAATGCGGTGGTAACCAAGCCAATCAACGCGCAGCAACTTTTTGCCACGCTGATTCAATGCCTGGGGAAAAGGTCGCCAAGCGCGCTGGCACAAGCACCGCAGGAAACATCTTCAAACATAAACGCAACGCCGCCGGACGCCTCCGACACGCCGGTGTGGGACGCGCAGGTTCTGCCCAAGGCCATGGGCAATTTCCCCGCGGTTCACCGCCGCCTGATTGCGCGCTTTCTTGCCAGCGCGCCCGAGCAGCTGTCGTATCTGGAAATGTCGCTCGATCAGGCGCGCTACCGGGACGCTGCGGAGGAAGCACACAAACTCAAATCAGCAGCCAGGACCGTGGGCGCGTTGCGCTTGGGGGACTTGTGCGACCAATTGGAATCGGCTGGCCGCCTTGAAGACAGCCACACCTGCCAGGCTATCCGTGCAGGACTTCAAGAAGAATGGGCTGCGGTTGCCCTGCATATCAACGATCTATAACAACCAGGTTTCCATCCCAGGGAGAAATATAAAATGCATGCACTTGAAAGCAAGGTTTCACCCACCGTGTTGGTGGTCGACGATGACGAGTTCTTTCATCTGGTGATGGGCGAGTATTTGTCCATCCTGGGTGTGAACCATGTGCTGGTAGCCAAGAATGGCAACGATGGACTAAAGCTTTTGAAATCCCACGGCCAGCCGATTGACTATCTGGTCTGTGACGTGTTCATGCCGGATATGGACGGGATTGAATTTCTCCTGCATTTGGTGGAACTGAAATACACCGGCGGTGTGGTGGTGGCCAGTGGCGTGAATATCGAAATGCTGGCCTTGGCCAAAACAATTGCCAGCGCCAACGGGCTACGGCTAACCGGCGCATTCACCAAGCCCATTGAGTTGAATTCGTTGTCTGAGGCACTGGGCATTGTGCCTCCAGAAACCCGGTCTTGAAGCTATTCTGGCGCAGAGAAAACTATTAGTTTTCCTTCGCATGAAATCCCGGGAGTGATGAACGCTGCGCTTTGCTTCGGGCATGTGCGATGGGTTGAACGAAGTTCATCCCTATTCGAAGGGCAATTCATTGTTGCAAATTCACGCGTGACCTTCAGACGCGAGCCTGCAATGCACCGCCTTTGCGCCCTATACTGGTGATTCATGTCGAACAAAATAAAGATGCTTGCAGATAAGGGAAATACCGTCAGCTGTAAGGCTTGGCCTGACACTTCACTTTTTATCAACTACTGACATGATCAGCGCCAAAGTGCCAGCCAATGAAGCTGACCGACTTGCAGCACTCAAAGCACTGGGTGTGCTGGATTCGCAAGCGGAGGCAGAGTTTGACGCCTTGGTCAAAGTCGCATCCACTGTTTGCGACGTTCCGATGTCCCTGATTAGTCTGGTCGACAGTGATCGCCAATGGTTTAAGGCCAATGTGGGTTTGCCCGGCGTTCACGAAACGGGGCGCGACATTTCATTTTGCTCACACGCCATTCACGGCGAAGAAATATTCGAAGTCCCTAACGTGTTGGAAGACGCACGGTTTTCCGATAACCCGCTGGTGACGCAGAGCCCGGAGATCCGTTTTTATGCCGGTGCCCCGATTCGCTTATCAAGTGGCCACTTGGTGGGCACACTGTGTGTGCTGGATCGGATACCGCGCAAACTAACGCAGACGCAACGGACCATACTGGGCCAATTGTCGATTGCGCTTGCCATCGTGCTTGAGACGCGCGCCAGCGAAAAGTCCTGGTTCAAGCAGCAACGCAGCTTGCAGGACATTCTGGATGGGACCGGTGCCGGCACCTGGGACTGGGACATCAACACGGGGCAACTCATCGTCAACGAACGGTGGGCCGAAGTTCTTGGCCGAACGCTGAAGGATTTTGAATCCGTCACCTATGACGCCTGGAGTGCGCTGGTACACCCGGATGACTTCGCACGCACCGAGGCAGCGGTCGAAGCCCATATGTCCAAAAAGGTTGCCCGGTATGACTGCGAATTTCGCATGCGACACGCCCAAGGACACTGGATTTGGGTGCACTCAAGCGGTCAGATAAAAACCTGGAACCCGGACGGAACTGCGCAACGCATGTTTGGCACCTATCTGGACATCAGTGATCGCAAAGAGGCGCAGCTGCAATTGATTGAAAGTGAACGCATCCAGCGGCGTCTGTATGAAGCCACTCCGGCCATGTTGTACTCGATCAACGCACGGGGCGTGCTGCTGAGCGTGAGCAATTTTTTTGCAGAAAAGCTGGGCTATGCACGCGACGAGATGATTGGCCGGATGCCGACGGAATTCATGACTCCGGCGTCGCAACGGCATGCGCTTGAAACGGTTTTTCCAACATTTCTCAAGACCGGTTCGATACGGGATATTCCGTACCAATGGATTAAGCGCAACGGCGAGACCATGGACACCCTGGTTTCCGCCGAGTTGGAGCGGGACGCACAGGGCAAGCCGGTACGCAGTCTGTCGTCCGTTATCGATGTTTCGGAACAACTGAAAATTAGCCGGGAGCTTGACGAAGAACGGCTCCATCTGGCCACCAGCGAAGCCCACCTTCGGAGTGTGATCAACGGCGTTCCAGCCATGATCGCCTATGTTGATGCCAGTGAACGGTATGTCTATGTCAACCCGCAGTTCCACGCGCTCTTTGCTCCGGAAAGAGAGCAGCTGATTGGTTGCTCGGTTTTGGAGATTCTGGGCCCGGAGCGCTATGCCAAGGTTGCCCCCTATGTTGCGCGAGCCCTTCAGGGTCAATACCAAACCTATGACTGGCAGCCCTTTCCCGATGCCTGCTTGCTGGTCAATTTGATGCCCACCTTTGATTCGCAAAATCGCGTCAGTGGCTACTATGTGCTGAGTACGGATATCACTGAACGCCAACGCACGGAATCGGCTTTGCGTGACAGTGAACAACGGCTGGCCCGCGTGCTGGAAGGTGCCAATCAGGGCTATTGGGACTGGAACCTGAAAACCAATGCCTTCGAGGTGAGTGCGCGCTGGGAAACCATGCTGGGCTACCAGCCGGGCGAAATGCGAAAAGACCCGGACTATTGGTCACATTTGGTCCATCCGGAAGACCTGCCGCTCGTCATGGCTTCGATTGATCGCCACATCAAGGGACTTTCGAGCAAGCACGAAGTCGAGCTGCGTGTGAAATGCAAGGATGGCTCGTGGCAATGGGTTCTGACAAGCGGGCGCATTGTCGGTCGCGACGTCGATGGCACGCCGTTGATGATGTCGGGGACCCACACCGATATCAACCAGATCAAGGCGCATGAGGCGGAACTCGATCGGGTTGCCAATTTTGATTCGCTGACCTTGCTGCCCAATCGCCGCTTGCTTTCTGACCGGTTGAAACAATCCATCCTGCGTTCCGACCGCAGTGGAAAATCCACAGCCATCTGTTTTCTGGATCTGGATGGGTTCAAGATCATCAACGACCAGTTGGGGCATTCCATTGGCGATCAGGTCCTGATTGCGATAGGCCAGCATCTCAGTGCCGTGCTGCGTGCCGACGATACCCTGGCCCGTTTGGGGGGTGATGAATTCGTCTTGCTGCTATCGGATATTGAAACGCCAGAAGAATGTATGCAGATACTGGAGCGCGTCCTGGAGGCCACCCGCATGCCCATTCGGACCCAAGGCCATGTGATCGCACTGTCAGCCAGCATCGGTGTCAGCCTCTACCCTTCGGATAATTCCGACCCGGACATTTTGCTCAGGCATGCAGATATGTCGATGTACCTGGCCAAGCAGGCCGGCAAGAACCGCTTCCAGATGTTTGATACGGAGATTGACCGCGTCGCGCAACAGCACCGTGAACTCCTTGACCAAATGGAAGTGGCTCTCTCGGACCAGCAGTTTGTGCTGTATTACCAACCGCAGGTGGACCTCAGCACCGGCTTGGTCACAGGTGCAGAGGCCTTGATACGCTGGCAAAGCCCGACCGCCGGATTGTTGTCACCGGCGGCGTTTTTACCGGCCTTGAATGGCAGCCATCTTGAGACCCGGTTCGGCGAGTGGGTGATTGCTTCGGCCCTGCAGCAATTGCGTGACTGGAAAGTGCTGGGGTCTGAGGTCAAGGTGAGTGTCAACATCAGCGCCAACCATTTGTTGCAGGCCGATTTCGCAACCCGGCTGGCGCAAACATTGGCCCGCTTTGCGGACATCAAGCCTTCCTGTCTTGAACTAGAGGTTCTGGAAACTGCCGCCATTGGCGATATGCAACATGCGGTCGAAATCCTGCAGTCGTGCATGAAGCTGGGCGTACGGTTTGCGCTGGATGATTTTGGCACCGGCTACTCGTCACTGACCTACTTGCGCAAACTGCCCGTGCACACGCTCAAAATTGACCAGAGTTTTGTTCGCGACATGCTGAGTGACCCCGACGATTTGGGCATCGTTCGCGGCATCATCGAACTGGCCAATGTGTTTGGTCGCCAGGTCGTGGCCGAAGGCGTGGAGACCCTGGAGCATGGCGCCGCTCTGCATAAGTTGGGTTGCTACCAGGTGCAGGGCTATGGCATCGCCAGGCCCATGCCTGCCGCGCTATTTCCAGCCTGGTGCGTGGCGTGGCGGGAGACCGGCTGGAATAGCCCGGCGGCCTTTGACGCACATTCTTAAGCGCGCCCTCTGCGCTGGATTCAACGGGAATTAGGGCCGCGCCGCCTGGCGCCCCTTCGACATCGCGATGTCCTTGACCTTCGAAGATGCACCCCCCACCCGCAGACTGAGTGCACCCGGTTTGCGCGGGCCTTCCTCGTAACTGGAGCCCGACTTTTTGACACTGCATTGGCCGCGCAGTTCTTCCACCCGCTCATACAGCGCTTCAATGTCATTGATCTTGGATTTGTAGCGCTCGATCACTGAAAAGGCCGACTCAACGAGCTTGCTATTCAAGGTTTCCTGGCCTCGTGAAATCAACTCTTCGACCGCCCCGGTCGGATTGCCACGCAGACTAAGGGACATGGCGTATTCGGCGTATTTCAATACCTTTGCGCTGGACGCCCGCACATGCTCGGCGTACACGGGATGGGCGTGGGCCGCGACACACAGCAATTCGCTCATCGCCCGACTCGAGCAAAAACGCAACGCCAGGTGATCCACCACCTCATGGACTTCATCGAGTTGAATTGCGCGCTTGGCAAGTTGCGCCAGCAAGGCCAACAAATTGCTGGCGGACTCAAAATCAAACTCCGGCGACCGGACTTCCTTGATCATTTCACGCACATCGGCCAGGGCCAGGGCGATCTTGTGGTGCTGCAGCAGCGACAAAGTTGCGACCACTTTGGCCAGTCGGTGAATGCGCTCCACACCCGGATTTCTTTCCTTCACACGTTCAAAGTCGGTGATGGTGCGTTGCAATGCCTTGTGGTCACCGCGGTCAAATTGCACAAATGCCATGAGCACCAGCGCCTGGCAGTCAAACAACTTGGAATCAAGGCCCAGCAAACAGGTGCGCCTCAACACCGCCTCAGCCACATCCGGTTTTCCGGCATAGAAGGACATCATGCCCATGCTCTGAAGGCGGCCGATGGAAGCCGGCGTCAGTTTGCAAGCCATCTGGTAGGTCGAGAGCGCGTCGTCAAATTTTCCCAATTCAAATTGGGCCCGGCCCATGACATCGTAGGCATCGGTATAGGTCGGATCCTCGGCAATCAGATTTTCCAGCGTGCTCACTGCCGCCTGGGTATGTCCACCGTCCAGCATCGAGCGCGCCACGCCGAGTTTGGCCCAAGGCAGGGTCTTGGCCTTGATCACCGCTTCATACAGCCTCTTGGCCTCGCCGGGTCGGTCCAGGCGCAGCAACAGTTCAGCACCAATCCGCGCCGCATACAACCAGAACTGCCCCTTGCTATCAAAGCGCTCGATACACAGTTGGGCGGCTTCTTCAAACTGGCTCTGCTCAATCGCGCTGAATATGTCCTGCAATGACAGCTTGCGCACCCGCGCCTGTTGCAGGCGTTCCGCCAACTGGGATGATTTATGCGGCTTGAGCAAATAGCCGTCCAGCGCGGACTCAGCCGCTTCAGCCACCTTGGAGTAAGTGGCCTCTCCGGTGACCATGACAAAGACGGTAGAAAAGGGCAGCAACTGGTTGCGCCGCAAGTCGTTCAACAGGTCCTGGCCCGACGCATTCTCATCCGCGAAATGCAATTCGCACAGCACGAAATCGAAGTTCAAATTCTCCAGATGCCTGCGCGCATCGATGATGCGGCCGCACTGCATGACGTTCTTAACGCCAAGATCGCGCATTTGCGAGACCAATAGCGCGCGCATGGATGGATTGCCCTCCACCACCAAGGCCCGCGTACCGGAAATATCATCGTCTATAAGCGCCATAGTTAAATCTACCACTTCGCGGGCGCCAGCAAAGCTTCACCAGACACTGCTTGCAACAAACTGCCCGCTCAGCCCTGAACGACTTCTCCGGTTACCAGGAACTGTCCGCCGGCCACATGGTGGATGGTGCGAAGCGCGTCGGGTGCGTCGTCAAAGTGCCAGTGACCCTTGCGAAAAACACGGTTGTCGGCCCAGGCGCCGATGACTTCGCCAATGAATAGATCGTATTGATTCTGGTTGTGTGGCTCCGGCATCAAGCGGCACGCCAGCCAACCCACACAGCCCTCCACAAGAGGAAGGTCCGAGCCCGGCGCGGCGAAGGTCCTGACCCTATGCCTGGCGAGTTTGTCGGGCACATCCCTGGCACTGTCGCTACCCACCGCATAGGTCAGCCGCGCCATGGCGTTTGCACACCTGCATGCTGTGCCGACACCAGTACGGTGGGGCCGTGGTTCATCAAGCGGTAGGACTTGTCGAGCGCAACCTGTTCGAAGTGGTTGGGAAGCATGGGTTAGTGCAGGTCGTGCAACGCAACTTCAGCAGGATCGAAAAACAGGCAGGCCCGTTCGTAGCGCTGGATTTCATCCTCGGTATAGACAATCTGACCATCCAGCTTGACGTAGCGTGGACCTGCACCGATGGCACTTGCGAGGCTGATGACGGCCTCCGACTTGCCCCAGCGACGAGCCAACTCGCGCTGGGTAATAAAACTTTGTGCTTTTGCTTCCATCATCCACTCCTGACTGCTGATGCCCGATTGCCGGACCCATGTAAGGTATATCGGCCGTAACAGGCAAAAATGGAGATCAATCAGTCGCCGGAAGATGGAAGTTTGACCAGCTGGTTACCCAAAGTCACCGCATCCGCAGCATCCAGAGAAATGCCATCGGCATCCAGTTCCGACGCCGTTACGTTGCTCACGAAAAACGCCGGGCCACCCAGAATGAGGGGCACCTTGGCATTTTTGGAGGCACGCTTCATCTGCGCGATCAGGTCGGGAACGATGGGCAGTTGCTCGATCAAGCCGACCGACAGTCCAACCAGATCAAACCATTCGCTGCCAACCGCCTGCAGCAAAGCCGACTGGCTGTCGGCAATCTCGACCACGACCTCCCACCCGGCCTTGCGAAAGAACTCCGCCACAATCGACAGACCGAGCAAATGCTGTGAACCCGGCGCTGAGCCGATCATCATGCGCCGCACGCCGCCGGCAATCTGCGGCCCACTCTGGTACGAATAACCCAACTCGTGTGTGATCTGTTGCAAGCGGATCAAGCCCAGACTGACCTGAGAAAAGTCGGCCTCGTCCTGTTCCCACATCCAGCCCAGATGGCGCGCAACCGGTGCAATCAATTTAAGAAATATGTCATCCACCGTGTAGCCGAATTGCACCCATTGCTCAACCCGTTGTGTCGTCACGTGGGCCGGCTCTTGAACACACATGCGGGCAAACTCGGTGATCTCGGCTGTGTCGAGTTCAAACTTGAAGACAGAACTTGCAAACTTTAGTGTTGCCAAAGCCGGATGGGAGTCCACCAGCCGCGGGATGATTTGCAACTCGATAACTTCCATCAGGGAGTTTTTGCAATGGATATTCATAGCCGCCTTCAGCCCCACTGGCTCCGAAGATTGACCGGAATTTGCACCACTAAAGATTGCCATATTGCTGCGCTCCCTATGCATGCAAATTTCCGCCTGCCGGCAGCGAAACCCGACTGCTGGCACGAAGGCATAAAGCTAAGGCAATTGCAACGATTTAGCGTCAGGTAAAACCCTGAGGATTATTAGTTTTGGCAAAAAATTCGATAAAAACCAAAAATATTGCATCACTGGGTTCAAAGAGCTTGCAGCAGGCGCCAAAAAAGATATATATAGACACATTGGGGGTGGCGCAAAGTCTAGGGGCTGCGCATCCCTCCTGCGATCTTGGGCATTTTGAACGTAACTATATAATTTGCCAGAGCGGCATTTTGAATGCATATCCACACGGAGTTAGGCAACTTAAAGTGACCCATCCCTCAATTCAACCGGACGAGCTTGGCGCGTTTTCCGACTATGCACCCGAGCTCGCCAGGCTGCTTGTGGCACTCGATGGGGACATCGTATTGATCGTCGGCCAGGACGGTGTGATCCAGAATGTCGCCGTCGGTGCGGCCATTGCCGAGCCCGCTGCCAAAGCCTGGATTGGCCGCCATTGGGCAGAAACCGTGACCGGAAGTACCCGGCGCAAGATTGAGCTTTTGCTTCAGGAAGTGGGCACGGCAGGCGTCACGCGCAGGCGTGAAGTCAACCACCAGTCCGACGCAGGCCCTGACATTCCGGTCTCCTATTCGGCCCTGCGCCTCGGCAAACAAGGCCCCGTCATAGCGGTCGGCCGCGACCTGCGTGCGGTGGCAGCGATCCAGCAGCAAATGCTCAGTGCACAACAGGAGTTGGAACGCAACTACTGGACCTTGCGGCGTGATCAAGGCAAACAACGCGAGTTGGACCAGGTGGCGAGCGACGCGGTGCTGGTGGTTACCGAACCCCATTTTCAAATCGCCGAATCGAATGCCGCTGCAGACATCGTGTTGCTACAAGCGGACGGCAGCTTATGCCTGCAACTGCAAACCCTGCTGGATCAGTCCATGCGAAGCGGCAAAGCATTGGAAGTGCGAACCCGGCTGAAAGCCAAGGGTTTGAATAGCCCCCTGCTGGACCTGTTTGTTACACCGCTTCGCGGCCGCGATCCAGCCAACCCGGCGCACAGATTGTTGGTACGCGCACGCCGCGTGGGTAAACAGGAGGCACTGCCTGCAGACGTTCGCACCGCCATTACCGATACGCAAGGACGCATTCTCATGGCCAGCGATGCCTTGATTGCCATGTGCGCCGACGCCGGCGGCGTGCTGTATGGCAAGTCCCTCGGCAGTGTGCTTGAAGACTCACAAGGCGTTCTGGCGACCTTGCCGCGCACCGTTTTGCATGCCGGCATGGCGCATATTCCTTCGGTCATTCTGGGGGGTCGTGCGTCGTTGGCTTGCGAGGCCGAAGTCAGTGCCACCTTGATAAACGACGGCGACCAGGAGCGCATTGGTTTTAGCCTGCGCGTGCACAGTGCCAACACCACCGATGCCTGGACGCAAGCCCTGCAGTCGCTCTTGAACCGTCACCTTCCGCTGGCTGAACTCTTGCAGCAAGTGCAGACACTGACCGAGCGAAAAGCCATCAGCGACGTACTGCGCGGGACCGGCGCCAATATGGTGACTAGCGCCAGCATGCTGGGAATCAGTGTGGCTGAACTGACGCAACGCCTGGAGAGGCTCGGAGTTGACCGTGCAAAATTCACTGCACATTAGCCCCGCATTCGGTCAGGCCGATCTCACCAATTGCGAACGTGAACTGATTCATCTGGCTGGCTCCGTTCAGCCCTATGGTCTGCTTTTGGTCGCACGTAGCACGGACCTCGTTCTGCTGCAACTCAGTGAGAATTCAGATGCCATGGTGGGCCTTCCCGCCGGGCAACTGCTGGGACGCAATCTGGCTGCATTGGGAGGCTCTTGTGCGGAGGATCTGAGCCGTTTACTGGCCCAAGGCGAAGCCCTCGAACCGACGCCCTTTCAATGCACACTGGCGCCGTCTGGCCAGCCGTTGCGTTTTGAAGGCGTGGCATTTCGGTACGCCGATGGACTTGTCATTCTGGAACTCGAGCCGGTGAATTCGGCCAGCGTGAACTTGCCCACCGCAACGATCTCGCACGACTTGCTGATGCACGGTGTCGGCGAAGCCATTCAGGCGTTTAGCACCACGTCCAGCCTCGGCACATTGACCGACGCCATGGCCCGAAGCGTGCACGACCTGACGGGCTTTGATCGCGTCATGATCTACAAGTTTGATGCCGACGGCCATGGCAAGGTCATTGCCGAAGCCCGCGATCCGCGCCTGGAAACCCTGCTCGGCCACAACTACCCGTCCTCCGACATCCCGCAACGTGCACGCGACCTGTACCTGCGCAATCGGGTCCGGCTATTGGTCGACGTGAACTACCAGCCTGCCCCCTTGCTACCGCGTTTTTTGCCCACCACGGGAGAAGACCTCGACATGTCCCTGTGCCAGTTGCGCAGCATGTCGCCGCTGCACCTTCAGTACCTGAAGAACATGGGCGTCACGGCCACCCTGGTGGTGTCTTTGGTCCGTGAAGGACGGCTTTGGGGCCTGATTGCCGCCCACCATTACGCGCCGCGCCACTTGCGTTTTGCCGTACGCGCGGCCTGCGACCTGCTTGCCGAAGTGGCCGCCACGCGTATCGCCGCCATCGAAAACTACGCCCAAGCCCAGGTGGCTTTGCTGGTGCAGCGCCTGGAGCAGCGCCTGGTGGAGGCGACTTCGGTCGAGGGCGACTGGCGCCTGGCCCTTTTTCGCAACCCCAACGTGGTGCTTCAACCACTCGGCGCGACGGGAATTGCCCTGTTCCACGGGGGCG
>CAIQEX010000193.1 GCA_903870955.1 uncultured beta proteobacterium | reverse complement strand
TCGGTGGCAAACACGCGCGCCGGGTAATTGCGTTCCTGGTGCATGCGGATGGTGCCAAACATGCCGTTGTCCAGCAGGATGATGACGATGGGCAAGTTGTATTGCACCGCGGTGGCCAATTCCTGCCCATGCATCATGAAGTCACCATCGCCCGCAAAGCAGACCACCGTGCGCTGTGGGTACAGGCGCTTGGCACCCACGGCTGCCGGCAAACCATAGCCCATGCTGCCGCTGGTGGGTGCGAGTTGCGTGCCGTAGCCCTGGAAGCGCCAGAAGCGGTGCAGCCAGATGCTGAAGTTGCCCGCACCATTGCACAGAACGGTGTCCTGCGGCAATGTGGCAATCAGGTGCTGCATGACCGGCCCCATCTGCAGGTTGCCGGGATTGCTGCGGCCTGCGGGCTCGCTCCAGGCCAGGTAGTCGGCGTGGGCAGACCGTGTGTCCTCGACCCAGACCGAAGAAGTGGGAGGAACCAGCCTAGCCAGTTCATTCACAAAGCCGATGGGCGAGGCGGCAATGGCCAAATCGGCCTGGTAGACGTGGTTGAGTTCATCGGGGTCGGCGAACACATGGATAAGCGTTTGCTGCGGCACCGGAATACCCAGCAGCGTGTAGCTTTGCGAGGGCACTTCGGACAAGCGTCCGCCCAGCAGCACGATCAGGTCGGCCTCTTTCAGGCGCGCCAGCAGTTTGGGGTTGATGCCCAGCCCCACATCGCCGGCGTAACAAGGATGCGCTCCGGCAAACAACATCTGGCGACGGAAGGAACAGGCCACCGGCAGTTGCCAGGCACTGGCAAAGTCCGCCACCTGCGAGCAAGCCTGCTCCGACCAACGGCTACCGCCCAGAATGACGACGGGCTTTTGGGCCTTGGACAAACGCTCTGCAAATTCCTGCATCTGCGCATGGCCTGGGCTGGCCTCCACGGTGCGGTAATGCGCCGTCGGACGCGTAGCCAGCGCGTCTGTGGGCAATGCGATCGACTCCGTCAGCATGTCTTCCGGCAGCGCAATCACCACCGGGCCGGGTCGGCCCGAAGTGGCGATATGGAAGGCACGCGAGACCAACTCGGGGATGCGCGACACGTCATCAATCTCGGTCACCCACTTTGCCAGCTTGCCGAAGACGGCGCGGTAGTCCACCTCCTGAAAGGCTTCGCGTTCGCGCATGCCGCGCTCGATCTGCCCGACAAACACAATCAGCGGCGTAGAGTCCTGCATGGCGATGTGGATGCCGGCCGAGGCATTGGTGGCACCCGGCCCGCGCGTCACCATGCAGATACCGGGCTGCCCGGTCAGCTTGCCCTGGGCCTCGGCCATCATGGCGGTGCCGCCCTCTTGTCGGCACACCGTCACCGCAATCTGCGGCGCGTCATGCAGCGCATCCAGCACTGCCAGAAAACTCTCGCCGGGCACGCAAAACACATGCTGCACGCCGTGCGTCAGCAGTTCTCGAACCAGCAACTGACCACCGTTCAGGGTTTGGGATGTCACAAGGCTTCCTTAAACAATATTGATTTCAAACAGTGGCTCGTTCTTTAGCACGCGGTCCCAGCCAAAAGCCTTCAGGTCCAGGGTGCGAAAACCACCAAAGGTCACGAGTTCCGACAAGGCCCGGCCCACGGCCGGAGACTGCTGCATGCCGTGGCCACTAAAGCCATTGGCAAACAGCAGATTTTCGACCTCCGGGTGGGCGCCCAAAATGAGGTTGTGGTCCAGCGTATTCATATCGTAATGGCCGGCCCAACTGCGCTGCACACGCAGTGCCTCAAAGCCCGGCACACGGGCCGCCAGAGTGGGCCACAGCACGTCGTCAAACAACTGGTGCTGCACATCAAAGTCGTAGCACTCCGGGTCGTCTTCCGGGCTGGGGGACACACCGCAGATGTAGCCCTCGCCTTCGGGACGAAAGTAAGCGCCGCTGGGGTCAATCACCATCGGGCAACCCGGCACTTTGGCACTGCTGGTGAAGTAAAAGATGCTGCGTTTGCGTGCCTCCACCGGCAGCACAATGCCAGCGGTTTGGGCCAGTGCGGTGGCACCGGTGCCAGCGGCGTTGATGACGCTGCCGCACTGCACGGTACTGCCATCCGATAACGTGGCGGAGACGATTTTGTGGCCCTCGCGGTTCAGCTTCAGCACCTTGGCCTGCCGGTACTCCACACCCAGTGCAATCGCCTTACGCCGCAATCCTTGCATCAGGCCATAGGCGTCCAGCCAGCCCTCGCCCGTGTTGCCCAACGATCCGGAAGCCAGGTCGTCCACATGCATCCAGTCGTAGCGTGCTTTAAGTTGCGCGGGGCTGAGCAGGTCCACATCCACGTTTTCCGCCTTTTGAATGCGGTGGTTGGACTGCAGGATGTCCCGGCCCGCTGGCGTGGCCAAAAACAGGTAGCCGCGCTCGTGAAAGCCGACTTCCGGCACTTCGCCATCCACCGTCAGGTAGTCAGCAATGTTCTTCAGGAAATGGCTGCCGAACTGCGAGAGCCGGATGTTTTCCGGCGTGGAAAACTGGTGGCGGATCGACGCGGCGGACAGGGCGGTGGCACATTTCTCATAGGAAAAATCTTGCTCCAACACCAAAACCTTGCCCTTGAAGTTGGGCTGCGCGGCCAGGAAAAAGGCCGCCGAGCTACCCACAGCGGCGCCACCGACGATCAAAACATCCGCTATTTGCATGATTTCATCTGCCCCATCCAATTGGTAGAAAATATACACTATCGGAAACATTTGTGCATAATTAGAAAATTTAGGGCTGAAGAACAGCTTGACCACCACTCAAACGGAGACCGCTCACATGCATGAAGCCAACACCTTGTTACCCGCCCTGCTACAAACGCTGGGCGTGGATGCCACGCATCTGAACAGCGGTAGCCTGACCGTGCGCTCACCCATCGACGGCAGCGTGCTGGCTAGCCTTGTGCCCGACACGCCCGAGACCGTGACGCAAAAAATTTCCCAGGCCCAGGCCGCGTTTTTGCAATGGCGTCTGGTGCCCGCCCCGGCACGTGGCGAACTGATCCGCTTGCTGGGTGAAGAACTGCGCGCAGCCAAAACCGAGTTGGGCCAACTCGTCACACTCGAAGCCGGCAAGATCCTCTCCGAAGGCCTGGGCGAAGTGCAGGAGATGATTGACATCTGCGACTTCGCCGTCGGTCTGTCGCGCCAGCAATATGGCCTGACGATTGCCAGCGAGCGCCCCGGTCACCGCATGATGGAAACCTGGCACCCGCTGGGCGTGGTCGGTGTCATCAGCGCCTTTAACTTTCCGGTGGCGGTCTGGTCCTGGAACACCGCGTTGGCCATCGTCTGTGGCGATGCCGTGGTCTGGAAGCCGTCCGAAAAAACCCCGCTCACCGCTCTGGCCAGCCAGGCCTTGTTTGTGCGTGCACTGAAGCGCTTTACGGCCAACGGGGGCACGGCACCGGCGCATCTGTCGCAAGTCATCGTCGGCACCCGCGAGGTTGGCCAGACGCTGGTCGACGACCCACGTGTCGCACTGGTTTCGGCCACCGGCAGCACCCGCATGG
>CAIQEX010000192.1 GCA_903870955.1 uncultured beta proteobacterium | reverse complement strand
TTGCATATTCAGTCCGGTTACTTCGGAATCAAGAACAATGGTGCCTGGATTGATGAGTTGCTGGAAAGCCTGGGGCTGTCCGACAAGGCCAATGCCAATATGCGCCAACTGTCTGGAGGCATGAAGCGGCGTGTGCTGGTGGCCCAGGCGTTGGTGCACAAACCGCCGGTCATCGTGCTCGACGAGCCCACAGCTGGCGTCGACGTTGAACTGCGACAAACCCTGTGGCAGTTCATTGCCAAACTGAATCGTGAAGGCCACACCGTCTTGCTTACCACCCACTACCTGGAAGAGGCCGAAGCGTTGTGTGGACGTATCGCCATGCTCAAGACCGGCCGCATCGTGGCGCTGGATAAAACCAGCGACTTGCTGAAAGCTGCATCCAGTAACGTGCTGCGCTTTAAGCTCGATGAGGAGTTGCCCAAGGCTTTAGCCGACAAGGCACGCATTACCGGGCGCATTGTGCAGTTCCCCGCGAACGATGCGCTGGAGATTGAACGCTATCTGGCCGCAGTACGTGAAGCCGGTCTGGTGGCTCACGACATTGAAATCCGCAAAGCTGACCTCGAAGACGTGTTTCTGGACGTGATGGCGCAGAACAAGGGTTCTGTGCATTCCACCGGAGTAGCGGCATGACCGGCTGGCAAACCCTGCTTTATAAAGAGTCGTTGCGCTTCTGGAAGGTGGCGTTTCAGACCATCGCCGGGCCGGTGCTGACGGCTATGCTGTATTTGTTGATCTTCGGCCATGCGCTGGAAGACCATGTCAAAGTCTACGACAAGATTGGCTACACCGCATTTTTGGTTCCGGGCCTGGCCATGATGAGCTTGTTGCAAAACGCTTTTGCCAACAGCTCGTCTTCGCTCATCATGAGCAAGGTGATGGGAAATCTGGTGTTTTTGTTGCTCACACCGCTCTCCTACGTGCATTGGTTTGTGGCCTATGTGGGCGCATCGGTGTTGCGCGGCTTGGTCGTGGGCTTGGGTGTTTTTGCCGTGTCTGCCTTCTTTACAACGATTAGTTTTGAGGCGCCGCTATGGATTTTTCTGTTCGCAGTGATGGGCGCAGCACTGATGGGAACCCTGGGTCTGATCGCAGGCCTGTGGGCCGAGAAGTTTGACCAACTCGCTGCATTTCAGAATTTTGTGGTCATGCCCATGACTTTCCTGAGTGGCGTTTTTTATTCCATTCACTCCTTGCCGACTTTCTGGCAGGGTGTCAGTCATTTCAATCCGTTTTTCTACATGATTGACGGCTTTCGTTTCGGTTTCTTCGGTGTCAGTGATGTCTCGCCCTGGCTCAGCTTCGCAGTTGTGGGGACAACCCTGCTGCTGGTAAGCCTGATTGCCTTGCAACTGCTACGCACCGGTTACAAGATTCGTAGCTAATTTTCACGATTAATCCTTGGGCTCGTCCCGTACCCCACATGACCGCAGAAGAACTCAAATCCCTGATCACCGCCGGACTGCCGTGCGAGCAATGCTCTTTGGAAGGTGATGGCCGCCATTGGTATGCCACCATCGTCTCGACCGCCTTCGAAGGCAAGCGCTCTATCCAACGCCATCAGCAGGTCTATGCCACGCTGGGCAACCGCATGAAGACTGACGAAGTGCATGCGCTCTCCATGAAAACTTTCACACCGGCCGAATGGGCCGCCCAAGCCTGATGGACAAATTACTGATTCGTGGTGGTCGCCAGCTGAATGGCGAGGTATTGATTTCTGGTGCCAAAAACGCTGCCTTGCCGGAGTTGTGCGCGGCCCTGCTGACCGCCGACACGCTGACGCTACACAATGTGCCGCGTCTGCAGGACGTGTCCACGATGCTCAAGCTGATCCGCAACATGGGCGTTACCGCCGAGGTCCAGGTCGATGGTTCGGTGGTGCTGAATGCCAGCGCCCTGAACAACCCGGAGGCGCCCTACGAGTTGGTCAAGACCATGCGCGCGTCCGTGCTGGCCTTGGGCCCCTTGCTGGCGCGCTTTGGCCACGCCAAGGTGTCGTTGCCCGGCGGTTGTGCGATTGGGTCGCGCCCGGTTGATCAGCACCTCAAGGGGCTGACAGCCATGGGCGCCATCATCGACGTGGAGCACGGCTATATGGTTGCAAGGTTGGCGAATGGTCGAACGCGTTTGAAGGGCGCTCGCATTGCCACCGACATGGTCACCGTGACCGGAACCGAAAACTTCTTGATGGCCGCCGCACTCGCAGAGGGCGAAACCCTGTTGGAAAACGCCGCGCAGGAGCCGGAGATTCCCGACTTGGCCGAACTCCTGATCAGCATGGGCGCCAAAATTGAAGGCCACGGAACCAGCCGAATTCGCATTCAGGG
>CAIQEX010000191.1 GCA_903870955.1 uncultured beta proteobacterium | reverse complement strand
TTGTCATCAATGCGGTTGCTGGCCTTGAGCTGGATGGCGTTGTCTTCCACCACAGTGCCGGTCGTGCGGCGGTCAGAGGCCACCATGGCACCACCGGCTACTGCGCCACCACCCAGAAGCAGCGGCAACGGAACGCAAGCGCTCAGGCCAACGCCGAGCAGCAGAACGATGAGGGTTTTTTGAATTACGGGTTTCATGACGAACTTTCCTGGTCACCCAAAAGCTGGGCATCGACCGCATCACAAATGCAATGCAAGGCCAATATATGAACTTCCTGCACGCGCGCAGTGCGCTCGTGCGGCACGCAGATGTGCACATCGGTATCGCGCAAGGCGGCATTCATCTTGCCGCCGCCCCGTCCGGTCAATCCGACCACCACCATCTCGCGCTCATGCGCAGCTTCAATGGCGGCCAGCACATTGCCGGAATTGCCACTGGTGGAAATAGCCAACAGCACATCGCCGGGCTGACCCAAGGCGCGCACCTGCCGGGAGAAAATGACGTTGAAGTCGTAATCGTTGGCGATCGCTGTGATGATGGAGGTGTCGGTCGTCAGTGCAACCGCGGCAAGTTCGGGGCGGTCGCGCTCGAAGCGGCCGACAAACTCGGCTGAGAAGTGCTGCGCATCAGCCGCCGAGCCGCCGTTGCCGCAAGCCAGCACCTTGCCGCCCCCGGTGACGCAGGCGATGATGGCGTTGACCGCCGCAGCAATCGGTTTGCTGAGAGCTTCGGCCGACTGGTATTTCAGGTCGGCGCTCTCGATAAAGTGTTGGTGAATTCGTTGTTCCAGCATGGGTTGATGATACCTTCCCACCGTGAACGATCTGTGAAGCAAGCCCCAGACCGGGTAATGGCTTTGTTAGCAGATGTCATCAACTCGCATCAAAGGCAGCCTTCAGCCATTGCACGCCGGCCGGCTCCACCAGCACCACGTCGAAACGGCAAGGCGGGGTGCGCTGCAGGCGGCTCAGGTAATGGCGCGCTGCAAAAACAATGTGCCGTTGCTTGAAGAAACTGACACTGGCCGCTGCGCCCCCGTGCCCGGAGGAAGCGCGGCTGCGCACCTCCACAAACACCGTGGTACCGTCCGGGGTGGCCATGATGAGGTCGATCTCGCCGCCCCCACGACCCGGGCTCCGATAATTGCGCTGCAACAGGCGCAGGCCTTGTTTCTGCAAGTGGCGCAAGGCTTCATCCTCGGCGGCGTCGCCCACTTGCTTGGTGGTGCCAGTTTTAGGTGGTGAGCGTGGTGGTTTTGTTGAAGGGATATCCATAGTGAGCGCGTCTTATTCTTCTGCCCGTGCAGCGGCCCGAGAGGCCGCAGCTGAACAGCATTATCCGCAGGGCGCGCTGTATGTGGTGGCTACGCCGATTGGCAACCTGGCCGACATCACCCTGCGCGCCCTGCATGTGCTGGAACTGATGGACGTGATTGCCTGTGAAGACACGCGCCACACCCAGCAAATGTTGCGCGCCTATGGCATCGACAAGACCGGCGGACAACTGCTGGCGGTGCACCAACACAACGAAGTCGAAGCGGCCCAGACCGTCATCGGCCACCTGCGCCAGGGCCAGCGCGT
>CAIQEX010000190.1 GCA_903870955.1 uncultured beta proteobacterium | reverse complement strand
GATTTGTCACCGGAATTGGCGGAGACCTTCGGTGTCAAGACGACCGAAGGCGTCATCATTACCGGTGTGCTGCAAAACGGGCCGGCCGCAAAAGCTGGTGTCAAGCCAGGCGATGTGATTGAAGCCATCGGAGAGCGCCAGATTCATGATGTGACACAGTTGTTGTCGGTGGTGGCTTCGCTCAAGCCCGGGACTGCGGCCAACTTCACCATCGCCCGGAAAAGCCAGAAATTGCAACTTGATGTGACGCCGGGCGTACGGCCCAAACCCAAAGCCCAGCCACACTAATCAGGGTGACTGGCGAGTCTTGATGCTAGGTTCTTCCGGCGCTTGGGTGTGGCGGATAAACACCTGGGCCGCCCAAATACCAATTTCATACAACAGGCACATGGGAATGGCCAGCGCCAATTGCGAAACCACATCAGGCGGCGTGACGATTGCGGCTGCCACAAACGCAACCACAATGAAATAACTGCGAAAGCTCTTCAGTTTGTCGACGCTGACAATGCCCATGCGCGCCAGCACCACGACGACCACCGGCACCTCAAAGGCCAGACCGAAAGCCAGGAACATGGACAACACAAAGTCGAGATAGGCCTCAATATCCGGTGCGGCAGTAATGCTTTTGGGCGCAAAGCTCTGAATGAACTTAAACACCTGACCAAAGACAAAGAAGTAGCAGAACGCCACGCCGACAAAAAATAGCAAGGTGCTGGAGATCACCAGCGGCAACACCAGCTTCTTTTCGTGCGAATACAAACCCGGTGCCACAAAGGCCCATACCTGCCACAACACAAAGGGCAACGCCAACAAAAAGGCCGTCACCATCATGATCTTGAGCGGGACCATAAAGGGTGAGATCACCGAGGTGGCAATCATCGTGGCACCCTTGGGCAAGGACGCCACGAGCGGCTGCGCCAGGATGTCATACAGCGCAGCTGGGCCCGGATAGAGCGCCAGAATGGCCACGGCAATGCCGACTGCAATGGCCGCCTTGATCAGGCGGTCCCGGAGTTCGACAAGGTGCGCCACAAAGGGCTGCTCGGTGCCGGCGAGTTCGTCTTCTTTGGTGTTATCAGAGGCCATGAACGGGAATCAAAAAGCCTCAACTATTGCGGCTGGGACGGAAACGAGCGACGCGGGCTGCGCCGGAAAGGGCCTTGGTACGCACACCATTGCGTGCCTTGTACCAATGGGGAGTACTGCCCTGCTTTAAGCGCCAATTTTTCCCGGGATGCTTATATGCCGGCGGGGTGGGTTCCAATGGCAACGCAGTGTCCGTAGCGTCGGACCAGGATTTTTCAAAATCGCTGGCCTGCGTCTGAATCGTGTTTTCCACATCGCGCGCCGCACTTTCCACGGTCTCACGCATCTTCTTCAGCTCGTCCATCTCCATGGCCCGATTGACTTCGGCCTTGACGTCCGACACATAGCGCTGGGCTTTGCCCAGCAGTGTGCCCACGGTACGTGCCACGGCCGGCAACTTTTCCGGGCCGATGACGATCAAGGCGACGGCGCCGATGAGCGCCATCTTGGAAATGCCAAGGTCAATCACGCGGGTTTAACGCCAGGCGCGAAATAAAAACGAGGGAAGAAAATCAAGACTTGTGCCGTGCTTCCACGTCTATCGTGTTTTTTTCGGAGGCTGCGTTGGCAACCTGGCTGGGTGCAGCAGGCTTCTCATCAGGCGCCGTACCGTCACGCATGCCTTCCTTGAAGCCTTTAACCGCGCCACCCAAATCCTGGCCGATATTTTTGAGTTTCTTGGTTCCGAAAATCATCACCACAATGAGTAGAACGATCAGCCAGTGCCAAATAGAAAACGAGCCCATAAATTTCTCCTAACAATTGATGTGATTCTAGTCTGCGCTTGCAGGTCGCATTCCTCGCGACTAGCCACGCAACCAGGGACGTGGACCACCCATGACGTGAAAGTGCAGATGTTGCACCTCCTGTCCCCCCTCGCGGCCCGTGTTGGTTACCAGTCTATAGCCGCCTTCAGGATACGGATTGCAGCCTTGTTCTAAAGCCAGTTTGGGAACCAGGGCCATCATGCGTCCCAGCAACGCGGATTGGTCCGGCCCAACTTGGGCCATGGATGGAATATGCATCTTTGGTATTAGCAAGAAGTGGACCGGGGCCCAGGGATGGATGTCGTGAAAGGCAAAGACTTCTTCGTCTTCATAAACCACCTTGGACGGAATTTTCTTGGCAATGATTTTGCAAAAGATGCAGTCCGGGTCATGCGCTTTGATTTCGTGGCTCATGCCGGTGCTCCGATTTCCTGACCCTTGTTCATGGACATAAATCCGGTGACGATCCGGTACAGGAACCAGATCGAAATCGCCGTCCAGGCCATCCAACCCGGCACCAGCAAAAGCAGCCACAACGGAAACGTAACCAGATACAGCGCCGCGGCGATCAGTACGGTACGGATGCGCCAACGAAAGTGCGACGCGTGCCAGGTACCCGTGGCCCGCTCACGATTAACCAAATCCAAAATGAGCGCTGCGATCAGCAAAACCGGTCCAAACTGCCCTCCCGGAACGATGGCACTGACTGCTACGACCAGGTGCAGCACGTAGCTGATCGTGCCCACGGTGTTGAGCGACCGCATCTTTTCCAGGTGGGCCTGATCGGTGGTCACGGGAATGGTGAAATCCTGCGTCATACCTACTCCTGTTCGCGTGCTATGGCCTTGCGCAAAGCTTTTTCTTCAATCCCACTGGTCCCTTCACGGCGCTGCAATTCTTCAATTACGTCGGCGGGACTCAGGTCGTAATGGGCCAGTGCAATCATGCAGTGAAACCACAAATCCGCGACTTCGTAAACGATCTTGGTTTTATCGCCGCCATGGTCGGCGTCCTTGGCCGCCATGACCACCTCGGTCGCCTCTTCGCCGATTTTCTTGAGAAAGCTGTCTGGCCCTTTGTGCAATAGGCGTGCAACATAACTGGCGTTAGCGTCACCGCCATTTATGGCTTTGCGACTTTCAATAACGCTGGCCAATCGTGCCAGCGCATCTTGGGATGTGTGAGTGGAAGTCATTCTTCTATTTATAGATGGATGCGGGATCTTTCAAGACCGG
>CAIQEX010000189.1 GCA_903870955.1 uncultured beta proteobacterium | reverse complement strand
TTTTATTTTTCTTTTCTTTGGCAAATACTACACAGTTAGGACGTGCGCGGCTATTGGCTATTTCCCGGGGCGTGACAACAAAAAACCCGCGACGCTGGAGAGCGTGCGGGCTTTGAGGTCTTTTGAGACTGCCTGAGAGGCAAAACTGGTGGTGATAGGTGGATTTGAACCACCGACATCAGCATTATGAATGCTGCGCTCTAACCAACTGAGCTATATCACCGAAGGCCGCAATTATAGCAAGCCAAAAGCGGTTTTCTTAAGCGTTGCGAAATTCGGCCTTGCGTTTGTTCACGAAGGCGTCCATGCCTTCCTTTTGGTCTTCGGTTGCGAAGAGCGAGTGGAAAAGGCGGCGTTCGAACATCATGCCGTCTGAAAGGTTGCTCTCGAAGGCACGGTTGACGGATTCTTTGGCCGCCATGGTGGCGAGTTGAGAGAAGCTGGAGATCATCAGGGCGGCGGCCAGGGCCTCGTCCATCAGCTTATCCGCTGGCACAACACGGCTGACCAATCCGGCGCGTTCGGCTTCTTCGGCGTCCATCATGCGGCCGGTGAGCGCCAAGTCCATGGCTTTGGCTTTGCCTACGGCGCGGGGCAGGCGTTGCGTGCCACCAGCACCCGGAATAATGCCGATCTTGATTTCTGGCTGGCCAAATTTAGCGGTGTCGGAGGCAATGATGAAGTCGCACATCATGGCCAGTTCGCAACCGCCGCCCAGGGCGAAACCGCTGACGGCGGCAATCACCGGTTTGCGCACGCTTCGGATGGTTTCCCAGTTGCTGGTGATGAAGTCCTTCCGGTAGACCTCGGAAAATGTGAGTTTGGCCATGGCGGTGATATCGGCACCGGCGGCAAATGCTTTCTCGCTACCTGTAATGATCATGCAGCAAATGGCGCTGTCGGCATCAAAACCCTTTAAGGCATGCCCGAGTTCGTCCATCAGCTGGTCGTTCAACGCATTGAGTTGTTTAGGGCGGTTTAGGGTGATGATGGCGACTTTTTCGCCTTCAACCCGGGTAGTAATGCATTCGTAAATCATGGCGGTGGATACCTCAGAACAGGAGAAAAAAATTAGGAAGCTGCAGCGCCATCTACGCCCTTCGCGCCCTCAAGCCAGTGGGCAACAGCGGCGGCATCACCCACTGTCAGTCGCCATGCATGGCTCGGTTTTGGCATGGTGAGTTCGAGCGACAGCAGACGTTTGTCGCGCGCAACGGTGGCGATGACTTTCTTGGCGTTGCCACAATAGAGTGTCAGGTCATCCAGTGTCTGCATGCGCCAGGGGCCGGTGGCATTTGACGCTACAGCCTGCACTGCCAGCCACTCATCGCCGCTAGCGAAACCAGCCTGCTCTGCTGCACCGCCGCGTAATACCTGATGGATGCTGAGACCGTTGGATTCCTTCACACGCAGGCCGAGTTGCTGGGCAACCTGGTCGGGCTCGCGATGCACCTTTACTCCGTGGTGCTCGAGCAGCGTGGCCAAGGGAAGCTCCTGTGTGGTGTGCACCCAGCGGGCAAGTTCTTTGGCATAGGAGCGTCCGCCCAATTCGGCCAATACGGCCAACAAATCCTGTTCTGTCATGGGGCCTGCAGCACAGCGACGCCACAGCCCGCGCATCACTGCGTCCAGCGTGGTACGCCCTTCGCTGCGCAGGGTCAGGTCCAGGCAAAGCGCGACCAGGGAACCCTTGGTGTAGTAGCTGACGGTTGCGTTGGCGGTGTTTTCGTCCTGGCGGTAGTACTTGATCCAGGCGTCAAAGCTGGCCTGGGCCACGCTTTGAACCAGACGTCCGGGCGTTTGTTGTACCTGGTTGATGGTTTTGCCGAGGAGCTTCAGGTAAGTTGCGCTGTCTATCAGTCCAGCGCGGCGTAACAACAGGTCGTCGTAATAGCTGGTGAACCCTTCAAAAAACCACAGCAATTCGGTGTAGTTTTCCTGTGTGTAGTCATAACGCGCAAATTCGGAGGGCCGCAGGCGTTTCACGTTCCAGGTGTGAAAGTATTCGTGGCTGATCAGTCCCTGCAAGACGGTGTAACCCTCGGGTTGCTTGTGGGTGGTCGGTGCCAGTGTTTGCCGTTCCAGGCGTGGCAGGTCTTTGCGGGTGCATATCAGCGCGGTGGAATTTCTGTGCTCCAGGCCACCGTAACCGTCATGCACGACGTTGAGCATGAACAAATAGTTCTTGAACGGCACGCTGGCCGTGATG
>CAIQEX010000188.1 GCA_903870955.1 uncultured beta proteobacterium | reverse complement strand
TCACGCAAGGTGGCCGCCGCGCGTTGAATTTCTTCTTCTGCTTGTTTTCGCAAGGTCAAGTCACGAACGAAAGCGAAGTTGTACTCCTGCCCTTCAAACTCAATGAAATTCAAATCCACTTCGACCGCCAAATCCACACCCTGGCTATTGCGGTGCAGCGCTTCAAAGTGCATTTTTCCACTCTTGCGCAGCCGATCCCAATGGTCTGCCCAGTGACTCCAGGGCATCTTCGGATTCAGATCCGGCACGCTCATGGTGAGCATTTGCTCTTCGCTGTAGCCATGCAATTCACAAGCGGCCCGGTTGACCCGGAGAATGCGCCCATCAGACCCAATCCAAAGCGTCGCAAGGGAAGACTTGAGAACCGAAATTTCGCCCAATTTCAGCGCCGCCTCGGCCCACCGGCGTCGACGCAACTGCGCAATCAGCAAAACGCTCGCCGCACCGAGAATCAGGAGCATCAAAACCAGTCCCCCGCATGCCATCAACGCATGTTCATGCCAGGGCTTCAGGGCCTCCTCAAGAGACACCGACAGTGAAACCACCAGCGGATAATCTGGCAGCACACGGTAGCTATAGATGCGCGGCAACCCATCCACCGCGTCATTCTCGCGAATAGTATCGATTGTTAAATTGCGGATGTGCGTCTGAAAAAGAGGGGCGTCAAACCAGTTGCGCTGGGTGACTTCGGAATTAAATGGCCAGCGCGCAATGGCCCAACCCTGTGCGGTAAACAGTGTGACGGACCCGTTGTCGCCCACATCGATCGATTGGTAAAGGTGCTGGAAATACTCTGGATCAACCGTGCTCAGCAAATAGCCATCCACCCCTTCACCCAGTTTCATGCTCACGGGGATGATCCAAAGTCCCGATAGTCGACTCCTCACTGCCTCGCCGACAAACAAACCAGAGAAAGCGTCATCCTGTAACGCCTTAAAGAAATCGCGGTCTTCGGCGTGTGGCTTGTCGGCCAGATCCTCAGTCTGCGTCGACGCCAGCACAACGCCTTTGGCATCAATCACAGCAAAGGATGCAATCAGCCCGTCTTGCGGAAGTAGCGCCTGTAAACGTGTACCGGTTGCAGCGGTGATTGGCTTACCGGCCCTGATCTGTGCCCGCACATCTTGTGCGGCCAACGACATGGAGAGCTCAACGCGTCGCATGCTCTGGCGCGCGTGCTCCTCCAATAACTGGGTCAAGCCACTGGTCTTTGCCGTTGCGGCGGAAAACTGCTGCTCGTAATCCCGCATCACGTCGTTGGCCACCACGGCACTGAGGACCAGTCCGGCCACCAGCGCAAGCAATCCTGTAGCGCGTTCAGGCTGCAATCTCAGCAGCCGGAATATGCGCAAATTAAAAAGGGGCCAACGCATGAACATGCAAGATTGTGACCTAAGGTCGCAATCTTTTGAAGAAACTCCAACGCTGCATTTCAGACTCGGTAAATGAAGTCGCTTTTTCTCAGGAACGACCCGCGCAATTTGCAACACAATCCATTCAGTGAAGTCCAAATACTTTTTTCAATTGGTTGCCCTGTCCGCTCTCTGGGGGGCGTCGTTCATGCTGACCCGAATTGCCGCGCCCGCATTGGGGCCCAATCTGGCGGCAGGACTGCGCATGGTGATGGCGACCGTCATGCTGAGCCTGATCATGTGGAAACTCAAGACACCTTGGCCCTTGCAGCATTGGAAAGAGCTGTTGATGCTGGGTTTATTGGCCGTCGCCGGACCGCATGTGTTGTATGCCCGTTCCGCTTTGGATTTGCCTGCCGGTTATGGCGCTCTGCTGACCGTTACTTCGGTCCTGTTTGGTGCTTTCGCCTCAGCCTGGCTCAAGGAAGAGTCACTGACTTTGCCCAAGATGCTGGGTTGCCTGTTAGGTTTTGCGGGAGCAGCGCTGGTGGTGCGGCTGGGTCCCGTAGAGCCTACCCACACACTGGTCATTGCGGCGCTCACCTGTATGGCCGGGGCGGCTATTTCCGGTGTCTCGACACCCTTCCTCAAAAAGGCTATCGCGCGCATGGAACCGCTGCAAATCACGGCCGGCATGCATGCGGCAGCGGTGCTGCTGATGCTGCCAGGCGCATTGAGCGACCTGCCCCATGCGCACGCCTCATTGCGCGCTCTGTCTGCGGTCATGTTGATGGGCTTCGTCACTTCCGGTCTGGCGTACTGGATGTACATGCGCATCATGCGCCATGTGCCCCCAATGGCGGCGTTGAGCTCTACGTTTTTGAGTACCGGTTTTGGTGTGTTGTGGGCCGTTCTATTGTTGGACGAGCCAACCAGCCTGGCAATGGCGACTGGAGGCGCGCTGATTTTGCTGGCCTGCCTGCTGGTGATGGGTTTGAACCCTTTGCGCTGGCGCCTGCCTTAGTGCTCCGTGCGTTGGCCCACACCCAGTGCGGCCACGACGCTGAGCATCAGCACTGCGGCGGCACCGATCAGGGTGGCGCCGTACTGGCCGCGGTCCATCAAGGGACCAAAAACCAGAGGCGAAAGTGCGAAGCCCGTATCCAACCCCGAATAGACCAGACCATAAACCCGACCGGTCGCACCTTTGGGGGTGGCCCGTTTGATCATCATGTCACGCGATGGACCGCCAATGCCAATCGCAAACCCCGTGCAGGCCAGAATCACCATGGTGGCATTGGCACCCAGCCAACCGGTACCGCAAAGGGCAAAAAGCACGGCACCTACCGCCATACAGATGGCCACCACGCGGTCGCTGTGGGCTGAACGCGCTGCGACAAAACCACCAATCAGCATGCCAAAGGCGCCCGCCAGCATGTACCAGGTGATCGTCAGCGTGGCGGCTTCAAAGCTTACGCCCTGCATGGCCTTGAGAATTGAGACAGAGAAGTTTTGCACCACCGCCAATGTCATGGTCGACAGCAAGAAAAAGGCAAAGCACCACCAGACCACGGGTAGTTTCATGAAAGCCATAGCGTGCTCTTTTGGAGCGTGCAGATCGGCCACCAACGTCTTGTGGGTGGTGCTTAGCTTGTCGCGCTGCAGCACCAACAACACCAATATCAGTGCGTACATCACGGCAGCAGCCAGATACGCATTGCGCCAGCCAAAACCCGCGCTGATGCCGGCCATGAACACAGGCGCAGCAGCCCAACCCAAGTTGCCGGTTAAACCGTGGGCGCTAAAGGCGTATCCCAGGCGTGGTGCTGACACGCGCTGGTTCAAAATCGTGAAGTCCACCGGGTGAAATGTGGCGTTGCCCAAGCCGGCCAGCGCGCCAACCACGACCAGCCCGCTATAACCCGTGACTCTGGAGGCCAAAAGGCAGGTCAGCACAAAAATAGCCATGGCAATAAACAGCAGCGGCCTTGCACCCAGCCTGTCCACCACGAATCCGGCGCAGGCCTGTCCCACACCCGAGACCACAAAAAAGACACTCATCAGCAAGCCCAACTCCGAATACGTGAAGCCGAACTCCTTGATGAACACGGGGAACATGAGTGGCAGTATCAGGTGACTGAAGTGCGAACTGGCGTGGGCCAGCCCCACGATGCCGATGATGCCGGCATCCTGGCGCAACGAAACGGTCGATGTTGGGAGCGCAGCAGCGGGGGCAGAATTCATGCAGGTATCTTAGTCGCCTGCCCTATCCCTTGCCTGGCGCTGCACCAATCAACTAAAGCTGAACTGCCCCGGTGTCTGGATCGGGTCCACGCCCACCCGGATGGTGGACTTGGGCAAGAACTTGCCTTCCAGCAAGAGCTTGGATAGCGGGTTTTCAATGCGTTGCTGGATCGCCCGCTTGAGGGGCCGCGCGCCATACACCGGATCAAAACCGACCTTGGCCAGTTCGGCCACCGCAGCGTCCGACACCTCCAGCGTCAAGTCCATCTTGGCCAGGCGCGCCAGCAGCACGGCCAACTGAATCTTGGCAATGGCGGCGATGTTGGCGGCATCCAGCGCATGGAACACCACGGTCTCGTCAATCCGGTTCAAAAACTCGGGCCGGAAGTGGTTCTTCAGCTCACCGGTTACGGCTTCCTTGATGTCTTCGCTGTCCTGGCCAACCATGCTCTGGATCAGGTGCGAGCCGATGTTGCTGGTCATCACGATCACGGTGTTTTTGAAGTCCACGGTGCGGCCCTGACCGTCCGTGAGACGGCCATCGTCGAGCACCTGCAGCAGCACATTGAACACGTCCGGATGGGCCTTCTCCACCTCGTCGAGCAGCAGCACGCTATAGGGTTTGCGGCGTACGGCCTCGGTCAGGTAACCACCCTCTTCGTAACCCACATAGCCCGGAGGTGCCCCGATCAGGCGGGCCACGGAATGCTTCTCCATGAACTCGCTCATGTCGATGCGGATCAAGTGCTCTTCGCTGTCGAACAGGAAGCCCGCCAGCGCCTTGCACAGTTCGGTTTTGCCAACGCCCGTCGGGCCAAGGAAAAGGAAAGAGCCCGTGGGCCGATTCGGGTCAGACAAGCCTGAACGCGAGCGGCGGATGGCATTCGAGATAGCGGCAATGGCCTCCTCCTGACCGACCACCCGGTCGTGCAGTTTGGTTTCCATCTGCAGCAGTTTGTCGCGCTCACCCTGCATCATTTTGGACACGGGAATGCCAGTCGCGCGACTCACTACCTCGGCAATTTCTTCAGCACCGACCATGGTCCGCAGCAACTGCGCACGGCCACCATCCTTGGCAGACTGGGCCTTGCCGGTTTCCTGCGCCTGGGCGTCCTTCAAGCGCTTTTCCAACTCGGGCAGCTTGCCGTATTGCAGTTCGCCGGCCTTGTTGAAGTCGCCCTTGTCTGTCAGTTCCTTGATCTGAAAGCGTAGCTTTTCAACTTCTTGCATGATGGTCTTGGAACCCTGAGCCTGGGCCTTTTCGGCCTTCCAGAGTTCGTCCAGGTCGGCGATTTCTTTCTGCAACGCATTGATCTCTTCGTTGATCAACTCCAGCCGTTTTTGCGACGCTTCGTCCTTCTCACGCTTGACCGCCTCGCGCTCAATCTGCAACTGGATCAAACGGCGGTCCTTCTTGTCCATGACCTCCGGCTTGGAGTCCAGTTCAATCTTGATTTTGGAAGCAGCCTCGTCAATCAGGTCAATGGCCTTATCGGGCAGGAAGCGATCGGTGATGTAGCGGTGCGATAACTCGGCCGCCGCGACGATGGCGGGGTCGGTAATCTGCACGCCGTGGTGCACCTCGTAGCGTTCCTTCAGCCCGCGCAGAATGGCGATGGTGGCTTCCACGGTCGGCTCGCCCACCAAAATCTTTTGAAAGCGACGTTCCAGTGCCGCATCCTTCTCGATGTACTTGCGGTATTCGTCCAGCGTGGTGGCACCCACGCAATGCAACTCGCCACGCGCCAGCGCGGGCTTGAGCATATTGCCCGCGTCCATGGCGCCTTCAGCCTTGCCGGCGCCCACCATGGTGTGCAACTCGTCAATGAAGACGATGGTCTGGCCCTCGTCTTTGGCCAGGTCTTTGAGCACATTTTTCAGCCGCTCTTCAAACTCGCCGCGGAACTTGGCGCCGGCCAGCAACGAGGCCATGTCCAACGACAAAACCCGTTTGCCTTTGAGCGAATCCGGCACCTCACCCGCCACGATGCGCTGAGCCAGCCCTTCAACAATTGCCGTCTTGCCGACGCCGGGCTCACCGATCAGCACCGGGTTGTTCTTGGTGCGGCGTTGCAGCACTTGAATGGCACGGCGGATTTCGTCATCCCGCCCAATCACCGGGTCCAGCTTGCCCATGCGGGCGCGTTCGGTCAGGTCGACGCAATATTTCTTGAGCGATTCACGCTGGTCTTCCGCATCGGCGTTGTCCACGCTCTGGCCTCCGCGCACCGCGTCAATCGCCGACTCCAGGTTCTTGCGCGTCAATCCGTTGGTACGCACCAAATTGCCGATGTCACCCTTGTTGTCCGCCATGGCCAGAAGGAACAGCTCGCTGGCGACAAACTGATCGCCACGCTTGATGGATTCTTTCTCTGCCGCCTGCAACAGACTGACGGTGTCGCGCGCCACCTGAACCTGCTCCTGCCCCTGCACCTGCGGGAACTTTTTGATGGCCGCATCAGCGCCAGTCAGCAAGTTGTTGACGTTGACACCCGCCCGTTGCAACAAAGCCTTGGGCCCGTCATCCTGGCGCAACATGGCTGCCAGCACGTGGGCCGGCTCAATATAGGCATGGTCGTTACCCAGCGCCAATGTTTGGGCATCGCCCAGGGCTTCCTGAAATTTAGTTGTTAGTTTGTCAGTGCGCATGAAAATTCCTTTGGACTGTATGGTCGGTTGCCTTCCAGCTTGAGGGCAAGGGGCACGATTTCAAGTGCAGTAGGCGGCTTGGCCAATATCTGATGCTGATATCCGTCAACAAAGATGCAACTCAATTCCAAGCTACTGGTTCGGTTGCACTCTGGCTGAGGTGTTTGATGATGAGGGCGTTGAGTACAAAAATGCAGGCAGGTTGAAGCGGGTAAGGGTAGGGGCCGATTTGCGGGCATTTGACGCCATGAGGCCCCTGCCATTACCCGCTTCGACCTCACACATAAGCGGGCGTCAAACACACAAAACCGGAGACAGCTACGAAGCGTTGGACCCCGCAATACCCCAACGCGCCAAGGCATCGTCGTCACTGACCCGCGCATCCACCCAGTGCGATCCTTCTGGCGTGGCTTCCTTTTTCCAAAACGGCGCCTGCGTCTTCAGGTAGTCCATCAAAAACTCGCAGGCCTTGAAGCTTTCACCCCGGTGCGCCGAAGTCACCGCCACCAACACGATCTGATCCAGCGGTTGCAACAGACCCACACGATGCACCACACGCGCGCCGAAAATGTCAAAGCGACGATGGGCCTCGTCGATCATGGCCTCGATCGACTTCTCGGTCATGCCAGGGTAATGCTCCAGTTCCAGGGACTGCACCGATGGGTCAGCGCCACCATTGCGGTCCCGCACGGTGCCCACAAAGCTACACACCGCACCGACCCTTTTGTCACCCGCGCGCAGCCTGGCAACCTCCTCCGAGAGGTCAAAGTCCACCGTCTGAATTGAAACGCGAGGCGTGCCCATATGTCGAGTTACCTAGCCACCGGTGACCGGTGGAAAAAAGGCGATTTCACATCCGTCGATCAAAGCTGCGGACTCGTCGCTCATGACCTGATTCAACGCCATGCGCACCGCCCGGCCACGCGCCAGGGCTTCGCCAGCTGCACCCGGCCGAGCCATCAGCTCTTCACGCAATTGCGCCAAGGTATGGGCCGACGTGTCCAGAGATTCGGAGGCCACGCCAAATGCCTCACGTATAGAGGCAAAGTAACGAATGGTTATCTTCATGCAAGCAATTCAGCAAAGGAATAGAAGCGCACCGCATCACCCTTTTGAATGGTTTGGCCGCCGGGGTTATCCACCAGACCATCACCCCACACGGCAGATGTCAGTACGCCAGAACTCTGGTTCGGAAACAGGTCCAGGCCGCCCTGCGCATTGCGCCTCACGCGCATAAATTCCTGCCGTTTGTCGGCGCGCAACCAGTCAAAATCAGCCCGCATCTCGGCGCCGGCCGGACTCACATCGGCTACGCCTTGCAGACGCAACAGAAAAGGCCGCACCAACAACAAGAAGGTGACAAAGCTGGAAACGGGGTTACCCGGCAATCCGATGAAATGGGCTGAACCGATCTTGCCATGGGCAAAGGGCTTACCGGGTTTGATGGCAATTTGCATCAGATCCAGCGTACCCAGAGATTGCACCGCTGGTTTGATATGGTCTTCTTCACCCACCGATACGCCACCGCTGGTCAGAATCAGGTCATGTGCCGTAGCGGCATCACGCATGGCTTCTATGGTGGCCTCCAATTTGTCGGGAACGATGCCAAGGTCGGTTACCTCGCAACCCAAACGGCGCAGCAGACTGTTCAGGAAAAAACGATTCGAGTTGTAGATAGCACCGGCTGGCATAGCCGCAGGCGCTACCGTGCCAGGCATCACCAACTCGTCTCCGGTGGAAAACAAGGCTACGCGCGGGCGCTTGACCACACTGAGCCTGTCCATGCCGATGCTGGCCGCCAGACCCAGTTCGGCCGGGCCCAAGCGCTTGCCATGGGAAAGTACCACGGCACCGCTGGCCACATCTTCACCCGCTCGGCGAATCCACTGGCCGGCTTTGGGCAGGACATTGACTTTCACCCGCGCCACGTCGCCCGCATCCGCCGCCACTGACTCACAGTCTTCCTGCATGACCACTGCATCAGCCCCCGCCGGAATGGGCGCACCGGTAAATATACGGGCCACAGTTTGCGCCTGCAAAGGAGTACCTGAGGAGCCAGCCGGAATTCGCTGTGAAACCGCCATTTCAACGCCCGGTGCGGTCACATCAAGCGTCCGCAAGGCATAGCCGTCCATCGAACTGTTGTCTTGGGGAGGCACATGCAATTCAGACACCACATCCTGAGCCAGCACGCGGCCATCGGCTTCCAGAGTCGCCACCCGTTCGGTCATGGCGATCGGCTGCACTGTCTCCAGCAGTTGGGACAGCGCTTCAGACAAAGGCTTTAACGGAGCGCGCGGAGCAGGCATTGCCATGGAACTATTCCAGGAGGTCAGGTTGGGTAGCCACACTCGCGGGCGATCAGCGCCTTGATGGGTGCTGCATCTGCCGCCATGACCATCACCCGTTTAGGAAGGGCTTCGATGCCTTCAAAGCGCGCAGGGCGATCCGGCTCACGCCCCAGTGCTTCCACAATGGTCGCGGCAAACTTGATGGGCAAGGCTGTTTCGAGCACGATCATGGGTGTCTCCACCGAACGCTTCTCCAGCGCAACTTTCAAAGCATCGGCGGTATGCGTGTCGATCATGAAACCATGCTGCTCAAAGGTGTTACCAATGGTGGCCAGACGGTCGGCATGCGTGCTTTTGCCGCTGACAAAACCATAGCGCTTGGCAGCCTCGGCGAACAACGGGTCGGCGCTCAAATCAAAGCGCCCTTCCTTATTCAGTGCTTCACCAAACATGGCCTTGACGCGCGTACCGTCCCGCCCCAGCAGATCGAATACGAAGCGCTCAAAGTTGCTGGCCTTGGAAATATCCATGGACGGGCTTGAGGTCTCGAAGGTGTCGGCGCTACCGCGCACGCGGTAAACACCGGTGCGGAAGAACTCGTCCAGCACATCGTTCTCATTCGTGGCCACGACCAGTTGCGCGATGGGCAAGCCCATCATGCGTGCGACATGGCCAGCACAGACGTTTCCGAAGTTGCCACTGGGCACCGCGAACGAAACCTTCTGGGTATTGGATTCAGTTGCCTGAATGTAGCCCGCAAAGTAATACACAACCTGAGCCAGCAAACGCGCCCAATTGATGGAGTTGACCGTGCCGATCTTGTACTTGCGCTTGAACTCCAGGTCGTTGCTCACCGCCTTGACGATGTCCTGGCAGTCATCAAACACGCCTTCCACGGCAATGTTGTAGATATTGGCGTCCTGCAGGCTGAACATTTGCGCCTGCTGGAACGGGCTCATGCGTCCATGCGGGCTGGTCATGAAGACGCGCACACCTTTTTTGCCACGCATGGCGTATTCCGCCGCGCTGCCCGTGTCTCCACTGGTGGCCCCCAGAATATTGAGCTCTTCGCCTCGGCGTGCCAGTTCGTATTCGAACAGGTTGCCCAGCAACTGCATCGCCATGTCCTTGAACGCCAGCGTCGGGCCGTTGGACAGCGCTTCGATCCACAAACCTTCTTCGACATGGCGCAGCGGCACAATCTCTCCCGTGCCAAACACTTCGGCCGTATAGGTCTTGGTGCACAGCGCGCGCAAATCAGCAGCCGGGATATCGTCGATGTAGAGCGACAGAATCTCAAAGGCCAGCGCCGCGTACCCTTGCTCGTGGTAAATCTTGCGCCACTGGTTCAGCGTCGCATCACCGACTTGCGGATAACTTTCTGGCAAATACAGCCCGCCGTCCGGCGCCAAACCCTCTAGCAATATTTCACAAAAGCGCTTGCGCTCGGTTGAACTGGCAGCAGCGCGCGTGCTCAGATATTTCATGCCAGCTCTTCCTTGCGGATACGGGTAATCGGCTCCAGCACGGTGGGTAGGGCTTGCATAGCGGCCAGCGCGACATTCATCTTGGCTTCCACACAGTCATGCGTCAGGATGATGAGGTCGGTTTGCGTCGCGTCTGCGCCACCCACTTCATCGGCTTCGCGCTGCAAAACGGCGTCAATGCTGATGCCGGACTCGGCCAGAATGCCGGTGACCTTGGCCAACACACCGGCCTGATCGGCAACGCGCAGACGCAGGTAATAGCTGGTCACCACTTCGGCCATCGGCAAAATGGGCGTGTCGCTCATGGCACCCGGCTGGAATGCCAGATGCGGCACGCGGTGGGCCGAGTCGGCAGTATGCAGGCGGGTGATGTCGACCAGGTCCGCAATCACCGCGCTGGCCGTCGGCTCGGAGCCAGCACCCTTGCCGTAATACAGCGTGGTGCCGACCGCATCGCCCTGCACGACTACGGCATTCATGGCGCCCTCGACATTGGCGATCAATCGTTTGGCTGGCACCAGGCTGGGATGCACGCGCAGCTCTATACCCTCGGGACGGCGCTTGGCGATCCCCAAGAGCTTGATGCGATAACCGAGTTGTTCCGCGTACTTGATGTCCTGGCTGGAGAGCTTGGTGATGCCCTCCACATAGGCCTTGTCAAACTGCACCGGCACGCCAAAAGCGATGGCGGACATGATGGTGGCCTTGTGCGCAGCATCGATACCTTCGATGTCAAAGGTGGGGTCGGCTTCGGCGTAGCCCAACCGCTGTGCTTCCTTCAGCACCACGGCAAAGTCCAGGCCCTTGGAGCGCATCTCGGACAAGATGAAATTGGTGGTCCCGTTGATGATGCCGGCAATCCACTCGATGCGATTGGCAGTCAGTCCTTCGCGCAATGCCTTGATGATGGGAATGCCGCCAGCCACGGCGGCCTCAAACGCCACCATCACCCCCTTGGCGGATGCCGCAGCAAAAATCTCGGTGCCATGGACGGCCAGCAAAGCCTTGTTGGCGGTAACCACATGCTTGCTCGCAGCGATAGCCTCGAGAACCAGAGTCTTGGCAATGCCGTAGCCGCCAATCAACTCAATAACGATATCGATATCGGGGTTGGCGATCACCTTGCGCGCATCATTCACGACCTGCACGTCGGGGCCGACCACAGCACGCGCACGCGCCTCGTCCAGATCCGCCACCATGGTGATCGCAATGCCACGGCCCGCGCGTCGCTGAATCTCCTGCTGATTGCGTTTGAGCACGTTGAAAGTGCCACTGCCCACAACGCCAATGCCCAAAAGGCCTACTTGAATCGGTTTCATATCGTTTTTCACGTTCTACATTGAAAAGAGTCCTGGCCCTGCATTTGCGTCGGGCCACCTGGAGGAGAAGTTTAGTTGCCGTGCCTTTTGCGGTAGGTTTCCAAAAACTTGGCGACGCGCCCTATGGCCTCACGCAAATCGTCTTCATGGGGCAGAAATACGATGCGGAAATGGTCCGGCGTATCCCAGTTAAAGCCCGTGCCTTGCACCAGCATCACGCGCGTTTCCTGCAACAGTTCCATAAAAAATTGCTGGTCATCCTCAATCGGGTAGACCACCGGGTCAAGTTTGGGAAACATGTACAGCGCGGCACTGGGCTTGACACAGGTCACGCCTGGAATGGCCGTGATCAGTTCATAGGCCAAGTCGCGCTGACGGCGCAGGCGTCCGCCTTCGCAAACCAGATCATTAATGCTTTGGTACCCGCCCAAAGCCGTCTGAATGGCCCACTGGCCTGGAACATTGGCGCACAAGCGCATATTC
>CAIQEX010000187.1 GCA_903870955.1 uncultured beta proteobacterium | reverse complement strand
GCAATACGACTTTGTGGTCTATGCAAAGGACGCAACCATGCTGGTCGCTATCGATCTGCTGGACCATCTGCAAAGTGAGCGCGAACCATCAAGTGCTGATGAAATAAAAGCCAGGGCCAGCGCGGCTGCCGGTGTCCGCCTGCTGCATTGGCAGACCAAAGCCTTGCCGGAGCACGCGGATATTCAAGCACTGTTTGCCGTCCCCTTAACGCAGATCTTCGAAGACATTTCATCCAGCGCCAATGCATCCTGGTGGCCACCGATTTCCAGCGGAACGGGCAATTCGCGCGTGAACTAAATCGCCGGGACATAGCCTCCAAGCGGCGCAGCTGCACACGTTGATTAGTCTTTGATCAGCATTTCGAAAAATCCAACTGCATTCCATCAAGATTTTTTGCAGAGCTGGGCGACAGACTCTTCACTGCCATGGTCCAACACCCTGTGCAAACGCGATCTGTCTCTATCCCATCCGAAATACCCCATGAACAACAACGCAGAAATTCAAGAAATCATTCGCACCTATTACGCAGTCTTCGACGCCAAGACCAGCAATCCATCGACTCTGGATGCCATTCTTGCATCGACTTGGAGGAATTATTCCAGCGACACGGTGTATGCCGAAAAGCCAGCATTTATAGGACTTCTCACTGGCACCATTCAAGCCGTCCCGGATCTGCAGTGGCGCATCTCCGAAGTTTTATCGGCCGGAGATCGCGTGGTTGTGCGTGGTGAGGGCAGCGGTACTCCTGTTGGAGAATTTTTTGGCGTGCCATTTACCGGCAAAGCTTTTAGCATCATGAGTATCGACATTCACACCATTCGTGAAGGACGAATCCAGACTACTTTCCACCTGGAAGACTGGGCTGGTGCACTGCGCCAACTCACCGGCCAATAGAAGCATCTTTCACAGGTGTGCAATTGCGTTCCAGGATTTCGCCGCCTGTCTTTTCACTCACGTTGCTGCGCCTGGTGGCCATGTGAGCAGTGCAGCAGCGAACCGTCGGCCTCGCGGGTGTGGCCGTTGGTGTATTCAATCTGCGCATGCCAGACCGACTGGCCTTCGACAGGGTGCCAGCGCAGCATGCGGTTGTTGGGAATATCGCTCCACAGCACGCTGCCGTCTTCATGCATTCAGATCGGGCCTTCGCTCCAGATCGCGCCCGTCGCCAGGCGCTCCAGCTTTTCTGTTCCAGCCATCAACAGGCTGGCGCGGGATTCCAAAATTTCAACCTTGCTCATGCTCAGTTCGCCATTTCCTTGATCGTGGTTTTCTGCACCTGCTCGAGGTGGGCACGCATCGCAGCCACCGCCACTTCGGGCTTGCGCGTCTTCAGAGCCGCGACGATTTCTCGATGGTCTTGCACGCTGTGTTTGATGGCCCCGGGGCTCTGCAACGCGCGGCGACGGTATTCCAGCGCGTAGTCATAAAAGTCTGACACCACGTCGACCAGCAACGAATTGCCGCAACTTAATGTCCCTGTTGTTGAACTGCGCTGAAAAACGAGTGTAAGAAAGTGGCTCGCGCGCCGACAGACAATGGAGGCATCCCTATTTTCGAATCCCCACAATCCCCAACCTGGTAAGCGCATGACCCACACTTTTGATTTTGACCTGGTCGTCATTGGCGGCGGCTCTGGCGGCGTGCGCGCCGCGCGCATCGCAGCAAACCACGGAGCCAAAGTAGCGCTGATTGAAGAGTACCGTCTGGGCGGAACCTGTGTGATCCGCGGATGCGTTCCCAAAAAGCTCATGGTCTATGCCTCCCGTTTTGCGCAGGAGCTGGAGGAGATGCGTGGCTTTGGCTGGCAGGCAGACAACGTGCGGTTTGACTGGGCCACACTGCGTCAACGGCGCGACGCGGAAGTTGCACGCCTGGAGGCCGTGTACCGCACCAACCTGCTGGCGGCTGGCGTCACCTTGCTGGAAGGTAGGGCCCGTTGTGAGGATGCCCATACCGTGTCGCTAACAAACGGCACGCAGCTCAGCGCCGCGCACATCCTGATTGCAACCGGTGCAAAGCCAGCAGCGGGCCCCGACATTCCGGGGCACGAACTCGCCATCGACTCCAACGGATTTTTTGATCTTCAGACGCGCCCCGAACGGGTCGTGGTGCAGGGCGCCGGTTATATCGCCCTGGAGCTAGCCTGCGTTTTGCAACTCTTAGGCTCCCAAGTGCACGTGGTTGTGCGTGGCGATGCACTGCTGCGCGGCTTTGATGCGGATGTTCAGACGCATCTCCTGCACGCGCTGCAGGAGCAAGGCCTGAAATTTCATTTCTCGCGCCACGTCACGGAGATTGCCAAAGCGGACGATGGCTTGCAGGTCCGACTGGACGATGGCACGCAGTTACCGGCTGACTGTGTATTGCGGGCCCTTGGCCGCCTGCCCAACTCGGCCGGACTCGGCTTGGAGCAGTTGGGTATCAAGCTTGATGCGCAGGGTGCTATTCCAGTGGACGCCTACGCCGCCACTGCGCTTGCCAATGTGTATGCGGTGGGGGACGTCACCAACCGGGTCAACCTGACGCCCATGGCCATTCGCGAAGGGCACGCCTTTGCGGATACCGTGTTTGGCAAGACGCCACGCATGGTCGACCACACGCTGGTCCCAACCGCAGTATTTACGACACCGGAGATCGGCGTAGTCGGCATGACAGAGGCGCAGGCGCTTGCTGCGCATCCGCACCTGGATGTGTACCGTAGCGCATTCCGTCCAATGAAATCGACCCTTTCAGGACACCCCGGCAAGATGCTGCTCAAGCTCTTGGTGGACCGCGACACCGACCGGGTTCTGGGCTTTCATTCGGTGGGTCCCGATACCGGCGAGATGGCGCAACTCATGGGGGTCGCTTTGCAAATGGGCACCACCAAAACGGCCATGGATGCCACGTTGGCAGTGCACCCGACGGCCACCGAAGAACTGGTCACCATGCGCACACCTAGCGTGCGCCACAACATTTAACCAGCCGTCGCGTTCTTTTATGCTGGAAAGCCCAAATGCCGTGCAGCAAGCGCATTTTCGGAAACCGCCTCACAGGCCCAGCCTCAATCCCCGTCTTTACGTTTGGCTGCGAAGGCATCCAATCGGTTGTTTCCTGGCTATGACCGTCAGCTTCGTTGCCTTCGGCTATCTGACGATTGATTTGGTTCGGCTGGTTAGCCTGAACGCCGCCCTCGTTCTCACACATGGCTTACGCGCATTGATGGATGGCGGTGCGCAACAATTTTTGGAACTTTGGCTCAATGCATTGCTCGCAATGGGCATGTATCTGGGTTTCAAGCTCTGTGAGCAAGTGCTTTTGCACGTTCTGTGCGGTACCAACCCACCCAAAAAAGATCGAGACGTCTGACTTTTTTTGGGCGCCGGTGTAAGAAACCGGCCGCCACCGCGACTGATACACATGTTCTGCCATTTGCAGATCCTCAACCTAGGGAGTGTGTATGTGGAAATTGTTGCGCGGGGTATTTCTTGTAGCCTTGACGGCACTCGCTGCCAGTACGGTGGCGATGGCTCGGGAGTCGGTGGTCTACACCGGCACATTCAGCAGTACGGCCGTCGGCGGGTACGACCCGGTCGCCTACTTCACCGAGAACAAGCCGGTCAAGGGCAATTCAAAAATAAGCACCGAATACAAAGGCGCCAAGTGGTACTTCGCGAGCCCTGAAAACCGCGACAAATTTGTCGCGGCGCCCACCCTGTATGAGCCCCAATACGGCGGCTACTGCGCCTGGGCTGTTTCCCAGGGAAAAACGGCCTCTGGCGATCCACAGTTCTGGAAAGTTGTGAATAACAAGCTGTACCTGAACTACGACGCCGACGTGCAGAAAAAATGGGAAGCCAACATTCCCGATTTCATTCAAAAGGCCAATGCCAACTGGCCCAAAGTTCTCGAATAAAGGAGTGGTTTGATGTCCAACCAACGCACACGTACCGTGGCTTTGTGGGTGCTTACGCTCTACATCGCATTCGTATTTATTCAGTCGCTATTTTTCAAATTCACAAATTCGCCCGAGACGCAATACATCTTTGGCACGCTCAATGCCTGGGCTGGCGGACTCGGGTTTCCCGGGCTGTTCGCACCCAACGGAATCTTCAGCCAGTATGTCGTGGGGAGCGCAGAACTGATTGCATCCACCGCCTTGCTGGCTGGTGCATTTCTCAAGAAACCGTGGGTACATGGCGCCGGAGCGCTGCTGTCCATCGGTGTCATCAGCGGCGCAATATTCTTTCACCTGTTCACGCCACTGGGCGTGCAGGTGCTGAATACCGACGGCACGCTGGACGGCGGCGAACTCTTCGCGCTGGCGTGTGGCGTGTGGATGGCAGCCGGCGCCATTGTGTGGCTGCGCCGCGCCGATTTGCTGGCCCTGGTTCCCTTTCAAATCCAGCGTGGTTAACGTGCGCATCGCAAGAACTGTTGCTGCGGCGTCCGTCATTTTGTCCACGGTGGGTTGCGCACCGCCCGGCCCGCGTCTGGCAACGACCGGGCTGGAAGACTTGCGCGCAACCCGCGATGTGGGGGCACCCCTTGGGGCAAAGATCAGCTTCCTGCAAAGTAAAAACGCAGGCGCTGTTACCGTGATCTGGGTGCATGGCACGCCCGGCAGTGCCGACGGATGGTCTGACTATGTTCAGGAGCCACTTGCCTCCACGGTGTCGGTCGCTTTGGACCGTCCGGGCTTTGGACAAAGTGAGCCGCAATCGGCGGTGACCAGTCTTGAACAACAGGCCGCAGCGGTCGCCGCGCTGTTTCCGCCTGCACCGCAACCCGTCGTGTTGGTGGGTCACTCTCTGGGGGGCGCGGTTGTGGCCTATGCCGCCGCGCGGTATCCCGAGCGCGTGCGCGCCTTGGTGCTGCTGGCCTCCTCGCTCGATCCGGCCCAGGAGTCCATCCATCCGATGCAATATGTTGGCAGGGTGTGGCCACTGTCCATGATGCTTCCCAGAGCACTGGGCAACGCCAACGAAGAGTTGATGGTTTTCAAAAATCAGCTGCTGCTACTGGAGCCCATGCTGCCCGCCATCACGGCGCCCACCATCATCGTGCATGGCACCCAGGACGACCTCGTACCCTTTGCCAATGTGGCCTACATGCAAGCCCATTTGACGGCTGCGCGCAGCGTCGAGACCGTGGTGCTGGAAGGCCAAAACCACTTCCTGCCCTGGAATTCGGAAGCCACGGTCCGCAAAGCTGTGGCATGGGCTGTCGCGCAGGCAGACACGCCTGCTGCAGGACGCTGACAGCATGGAACTCTTGCACTTTTCCCAGCAGTGGCTAGAGACGGCCTTGACGGGTATGGCGACGCCCTGGGTGATCGGCCTGGCCCTGGTATTGACCAGCTTCTTGCTGGAGGACGTGTCCATCGCCGCCGCCGCAGCGCTGGCTACGCATGGAAGCATTTCATGGGAATCGGCGTTTGCCTGGGTGTTCGCTGGCATTGCGATAGGGGACATCGGGCTCTATGGCCTGGGGCTCGGCGCACGACGCGTGCCGTGGTTGCGGCGCAAATACATCGAGCCACAACGCCACGTCGACATCAAGACACGCTTGGAGCGTCACCTGCCCAGTGCCGTGTTGCTGGCCCGTGTGGTTCCCGGGCTTCGCTTGGTGACATACACCCTGTGTGGATTTGCCCGGGTGCCCTTGCTGGCATTTTGTCTGTGGGTCAGCTTGGCTGTCGCCTTGTGGACGGCCGGGTTGTTTGGGTTGGGCGCTGTCGCGGGGCACGCCTTGGCCCAGACGCTGCACCTGCCGCAGCCGGCTGCTGTGGCCTTACCCATCGTTGCGGTCGCCCTGTGCGTGCCGCTTGTGAAATATTTGAAACAGCGCAGAAAGGCCACGGCATGACCGGACGACTCCATACCCCCCACGAGGGCATGCCACCGCTCGATGAGTCGGGACGCCCCTTGAGCTTCTTTGAGTTCTGGCCCATGTGGGCGTTTTATCCGCCGGTATTTTTCTACGTGCTGTGGCTGATGCTGCGTTACCGCGGCATTTTGCTGCCCACCGTTGCCAACCCATCGTTCCCGGGTGGCGGGTTCTTTGGTGAATCGAAGGCCGAGATACTGACGCTGGCTGTGCGCCATGTACCGCAATGGGTGGCACCCTTTATCGTGGTTGACCGCCCGCATCTGGACGCACACGACAACGCCGCCCTAAGCGCCTTGACCGCGTCGGCCATGGCGCGGCTTGGCGAAGCAGGGCTGGCACTTCCCATCGTGGCCAAACCTGATTTGGGGTGCCGGGGCGCAGGGGTCAAATTGCTGCGTTCGGAGTCGGATGTGCGGGCCTACCTGAAGGCCTTTCCGCCCGAGGCGCGCTTGCTGCTGCAGCAACTGGTTGATTTTGAGGGCGAAGCGGGCATCTTCTATAGCCGTCGTCCGGGTGAAGCGCAGGGCCGTATCATTTCGGTGACGCTCAAATATTTTCCGCATGTGCTGGGCGATGGACAGAGCACCTTGCGCCAGCTTATTTTGGCCAATCCACGGGCTGGCAAATTGGCGCACCTCTATTTGCATCGACACGCCAGCCGCCTTGACAGCGTGCCTGCGGCGGGGGAAGCCATTCGTCTGGCGTTTGCCGGCAGCCACAGCCGGGGTGCGATCTTTCGCAATGGCACGCACCTCGTCACGCCTGAGATGGAAGCGCGTTTTGATGCGATCTCCAAAAGCCTGCCCGAGTTTTACTTTGGTCGCTATGACATTCGCTTTGCCCGTTTTTCAGATGTGCAGGCCGGCACCGGCTTCACCATCGTGGAAGCCAATGGCGCGGGTGCAGAGAGCACCCATATCTGGGACCGCAACACGGGAATCATCAAAGCCTGGCGCGATCTGATGACCCAATACCGCCTGCTGTTTCAGATCGGTCGGGCCAATTTTGACCGGGGCTTCAGGCCGCTCACCCTGGCTGAGTTCCGCCGCTGGCATCGCCGCGAAAAAACCTTAACTCCCTTGTATCCCGCGACTGATTGAGAGCCCCACCATGACCAACCCGTTGAAGAACACCTCTGCAAAATCTCTTTGGCACTACAACACCGCTCTGCTGCTACAAGCCGCGCGCATGGTGGAGCGCCTGCTCACCGAAGCCCGGCCGGGCTTTGTCTATGCCCAGGCGGTAGGGCCGCACGTGCGGCACATCATTGAGCATTACCAGGCCTTGCTCGGCGCCTTGTCTCAGGGCGAAGGCTGCGTCGATTACGATGCCCGTCTGCGTGACCTGCGCGTTCAAACCGACCCGACCATGACCCTTGCCGCCCTGCAACAGCTGACCAGTGCCTTTGCCACTTTGGCTGAAGATCCCACTCTGAATCTCAGTACCGCGTTGACCACGCGACTGCAGGCAGGAGCCCATGGGGAATTGGAACTGCAAGTCAACACCACGCTGGGGCGCGAACTGCTGTTCCTGTCTTCGCATACGGTGCACCACTACGCACTGCTGGGCCAATACTGCCGGGCGGCAGGGGTGGAGATGGGTCACGACTTTGGCAAAGCCCCGGCGACCATCGCCTTCGAGCAAGCCCATGTCGCCATCGGCGCCTGACCATGTGCCTGGTCGCGTGGAACTGGCAACCCGGCACCGAGCAGCCCCTGCTGTTGGCTGCCAACCGCGATGAATTTTTTGCCCGCCCCACGCAGGCCATGCACTGGTGGGACGAGGGCGAAATTCTCGCCGGACGGGATTTGACCGGTGGTGGAACCTGGTTGGGCCTTACCCGCGGCAGACGTTTTGCAACCCTGACCAACTACCGCGACCCGACCCAATTCAGTTTGGAGGCACCCTCGCGCGGGGCCCTGGTCGCCAATTTTCTGCAAAGCCAGTTGTCAGCGAGGGACTATCTGCAGTCTGTGCTTCCTGGCGTGGCCGACTACAACGCTTTCAATCTTTTGGTTTGGGATGGCACACACCTCATGGGGCTGGAGAGTCGGCATGCACGCATCTTTGCTTTGGCGCCAGGCATTGGCGCAGTCTCCAACGCAGACTTCATGACCCCATGGCCCAAATTGGAAAAGCTGCGTCAAGGCCTGGCGCACGTGGGCAGTTATACGGATGCGAAACTGGACTCGGTGTTATGGAAACTGTTGGGTGACTCGCACCCGGCACCAGACGATCAGCTGCCTGACACCGGCATTCCATTGCAGCGCGAGCGCGAGTTGTCGCCAGCCTTTATTGCCACACCCGAATACGGCACACGCTGCAGCACGCTGGTCAAAATGCGCCATGACGGCTTTTGGACTGAAGAACGCCGCTTTGACGGCACGGGGTTTCTGGGCTCTTCCCAGTTCAACGCCTAGCTTGCAGCGCTGCGCCGTTGCGGGTCGGCAGTGGCGGTTGATTGGCTTTCCTGATTCTGTGTGGTGAGATGGGCGCGAATTTTCCCATGGGCGTGCAGGGCCAATGTTTTACGGGAATGTCCATCCGCTGCAATGCACTCGCCAACATGGACGCGGGCTGCGATGGATGAATGGCGAAGAATGCGCCAGAGGGATGAAACGAAGGTCATTTCGCCG
>CAIQEX010000186.1 GCA_903870955.1 uncultured beta proteobacterium | reverse complement strand
TCCAGCACCGCTTCAATGATGGAGCGTTTTTTGGACAGCACGTCAGGGTCGGTGTGCTGGGAGTGCGCCGCGATGTCAGAAACCTTGAGTTCGGCCTTGGCTTGCAGGCGTGACGCCTGCTCTTGCGCGTCACGCTCAAGGCGCTGGCCGCGCAACGCGTAGCGCGCGCGCGCATGTTGCGCTTGTGCCGGGTTCCAGGCTTGCCAACCGGTGGCGTCGCCGCTCACGTTTTCCAAGAGGATGCAGTCCACGGGGCACACAGGCAGACACAACTCGCAACCCGTACAGTGCGCTTCGATCACTGTGTGCATTTGCTTGTTGGCTCCAACTATGGCGTCAACCGGGCAGGCTGCGATGCAAAGGGTGCAACCTATGCACCAGTCTTCGTCGATAAAGGCCAGGGTGCGGGGACCCTCGGCACCGAAGTCCGGATCGATCGGTTTGACCAACCGGCCCGTCAGGGCGGCAAGGCGGGCTACCCCTTCAACACCTCCAGGGGGGCACTGATTGATGTCAGCCTGACCCGCGGCAAGAGCTTCTGCATAGCCCTTGCAGTCCGGATAGCCACAGCGCTTGCACTGGGTTTGGGGCAGCGCGTCATGGATTCGCCCTACCAGCGGGCTCATCATGTTGCCCGGCAACTCACTTTTTGGCGACAGCGCGTTTGGCAACTGCGCCAACGGTTTTGGCGGGCTTGGTCGGCTGTTGCTGCACGTTGTGGTCCTGAATAAAGGATTTCACGAACGGGTAGACATGTTCGCGCCAACGACGGCCCGAGAAAATGCCGTAGTGCCCGGCACCCAGCGCTTCAAAGTGGCGCTGAAATTCTTTTGGCACGCCGGTGCAGATCTCATGCACGGCACGGGTTTGGCCTGAGCCAGAAATGTCGTCGAGTTCACCTTCGACCGACAGCAGCGCCGTGGTCTTGATATCGCCGGGACGAACACGTTCCAGTTTCCCCTCTGGGTTCTTGACATCCCACGTGCCGTTGACCAGACTGAAGTCTTGGAATACCACCTTGATGGTCTCCAGATAGTAATCAGCATCCATGTCCAGAACGGCGTTGTACTCGTCATAGAACTTGCGGTGCGCCTCAGTGCTGGCGTCGTCACCCTTGATCAGGTCCTTGAAGTAGTCGTAATGGCTCTTGGCATGGTGATCGGGGTTCATTGCCACAAAACCGGTGTGCTGCAGAAAGCCAGGGTAGACACGGCGTCCGGCACCTGGGAAATTGCTGGGTACGCGGTAGATCACATTGCTTTCGAACCAGCTATGGCTCTTGTTCATGGCCAGGTTGTTTACCGCAGTAGGTGACTTGCGGGCATCGATCGGCCCGCCCATCATGGTCATGCTCAAAGGCGTCTTCTCGCCCCGGCTAGCCATCAATGAAACAGCAGCCATGACTGGCACGGTCGGCTGGCACACGCTCATGACATGGCAATTGCCATATTTTTGCTGAACGTGGCGAATGAATTCCTGAACGTAGTTAACGTAGTCGTCGAGATGGAATTCGCCTTCGCTCAGGGGGACCAGGCGGGCATTTTTCCAGTCGGTGATATAGACCTTGTGGTCTCGCAACATGGTTTTGACGGTATCCCGCAACAGCGTGGAGTAGTGGCCGGACAACGGCGCCACGATCAGGACTGCGGGTTCATCTTTGATTTTGGCGAAAGTCGCCGCATCGTCGGTCAGGCGTTTGAAACGGCGCAATTCGCAGAATGGCTTGTTAATCTCGATGCGTTCAAGGATGGCCACCTCAACGCCGTTTTCGTTGATCGAGCGAATCCCGAACTCTGGGCGCTCGTAGTCTTTACCCAGACGATGCATCAGGTCGTAAGTTGCCGACAAGCGTTGGGCAAAGGGGTTTTGCCCCGCCAAGGACAGGGGATTGGAATAGACCTTCGCAGCGGCTTGTGCCAAGTCTGAGAAAGGTTCCATCAAGGAGCGTTGGGTTTCGTATAGCTGATAAAGCATGGATCACTCTCTTTTCAAAATGGTGCAGTGCAATATAACAGCATTTTCCACGCTAAGGTGGAGTGCTTGCCCTAAGTATGCCGCGTACGGCGTTTCTGCTGTGGGCTCCAAAATTTGCCATTAAATCCGCCAGGACGGCACCGAGTCGTGCGCGTTCCGGCCCCTCCTGTCGGGCGGTATCGGCCAGTAACTGGATGTTGGCCTCCTCATTCGCAAAATTAAATCCTGGATCTGATACGTAGGCCGCTGGCATGGCGGGAATTAGATTGGAGACCAACGAAGTTGACAATTTGCTGGCCTGCAGACTCACCACTTCACGCAAATAGCGGTCACTCCAATCGGGGTAGGTATGGTCCTTGTCCATATTGTGCAAGGCCTTTTCAAGCTCACTTTCCTGCTGTCGGGTCGCCGCGCGTTGCAGCAATTCCGTGACATATTTTTCCACCACCAAATGGCGGTTGGAAAGCAGCACGACAAGGTCGTTTTTCATGCGCGGCAGGCCCGCCATGGCCAAAGCGTTGGTGGCCAATAACTTGACCGTGGATTCACCCGGCGCCAACGTGGCATGGAACGGTTGAGTCAAGTCCTGCAAGTAGTGCAGCGAGAGGCCGGCAAAGCGCCAGCCCCAATAACTATGGCCGGTACGAAAAGCCAGCGCTGCCAGGGTCGAAAATTGATGGCAACGCAAAAGTGGATAGCTGCGCTTGATAAAGGGCGCTGCCAGATAGAGCAAACTGCTTTCGTGCATGAAGCCCATATGGAAGGGTGCTTGCGTGGCGAAGGACAGTGCGGGATTGCCAAAGGGCTGTGGTCCGAAACCATAGCTGGCACCCCAGCTGGACGGACTGTCGGACCAAAGGTTGATGTCCAGACCGTAGTCGGGTTCGTCCGTCGCAGTTGCCAATGCGGTCAGTGCCGGGATGGCATCTCCCGCCTTAACCGCCAGGAACTTGCTGCTTGCTCCGCCCGTATCCGCTAAGGTATTCACGGCTCCGGCAGCCATGGGTGAACCCACCACCGGATTCCAGGGGTCAGGCTGAAAGTAGAGTGCAAATCGGCTATTGGATGCAACCCGGAGGGCCGATAAAAACGCCTGACGTCGGGCTGTATCGGAGCGAGCCGGATCCGCTTTGAATGCCAATTCCGCTGGGCGCGCGGGGTACTTTTCCAGATTCGCCATTGCCCAGGCTTCTTGACTGGCCAATAAAGCCTCGAGTGTGTTTTCCTCCGAACGCAGAAAGTTGTCCAGCGGTTCTACCGTAACAGGGGATGCATTGACGACCTCCGGCATTCTTTCAAATGCGCGGTAGGTCGCAAAACTGTGACTTTCCCACGCCAGAGCTTGCGTCGCAGCAAGCCCTGCCAGAAGCAGTACTGCGGAGTGGAAAAACTTCATTGAATCCTGCTCAGATTACCTTGGCGATGCAAGCGCAGACGTAGTCGATGTTCTTGCTGTTTAGCGCTGCCACGCACATGCGACCGGTATCCGTGCCATACACCCCAAATTCAGTGCGCAGGCGCACCATCTGGTCCTTGGACAGACCCGAGTAGCTGAACATGCCAATCTGGGTGGTGATGAAAGACATGTCTTGCGTTACGCCGGCCGCCTTCAGGCCGTCCACCAGCTTCTGGCGCATGGCCTTGATGCGCACGCGCATGTCACCAAGCTCTTTTTCCCACAAGGCACGCAGTTCGGGATTTCCAAGCACGGCCGCAACCACAGCGCCGCCGTGGGTTGGCGGGTTGGAGTAGTTGGTGCGAATCACAATTTTGAGCTGGCTCAGCACGCGGCTGGCTTCTTCTTTGTCCTGGCACAGAACGGACAGACCACCGACCCGCTCACCGTACAAACTGAAGCTCTTGGAGAAAGAGGTCGAGACAAAGAAATTCAGGCCGGCAGCGACAAACTTGCCAATCACCGCACCGTCCTCCTGAATGCCGTAGCCAAAGCCCTGATAGGCCATGTCCAAGAAGGGAGTCAGCTGCTTGGCTTTGACGACCGCTATGACCTGATCCCACTGCGCCGCGGTAATGTCATAGCCGGTCGGGTTGTGGCAGCAGGCGTGCAACACGACGATCGTGCCAGCCGTGGCGGCGTTGAGGCTGGCCAGCATGGCGTCGAAATCCACGCCACGCTTGGCGGCATCGTAGTAGGCATAGGTTTCCACCACAAAGCCGGCGTTGGTGAACAGGGCGCGGTGGTTTTCCCAGCTGGGATCCGAAATCAGCACCTTGGCTTGGGGGTTGAGGTGTTTCAAAAAGTCAGCGCCAATTTTCAGACCGCCGGTTCCGCCGATGGCTTGGACGGTGGCCACACGGCCCGAGGTGACGGGTTCGCTGTCGGCGCCAAACACAAGGCTCTTTACCGCTGCGTCGTAGGCGGCAATGCCGTCAATCGGCAGGTAGCCACGCGCGGTGGGCTTTTCCATCATGGTCTTTTCAGCGGCTTGGACACATTGCAGCAAAGGCAGCTTGCCATCGTCGCCGAAGTACACACCGACACCGAGGTTGACCTTGTTGGGGTTGGTGTCGGCGTTGAACTGCTCGTTCAGACCCAGGATGGGGTCGCGGGGGGCCATTTCGACAGCGGAAAATAGAGACATGAACAAGTCCTGTGATTTGGTTAGGGAATACCCCAGATTTTACGTGCGCTTTGGGTTGCGGAAATCGACCTCGCAAAGACAGGTTTTGTGCTTCGGTTGCAAACCCTGTGTGCGAGCTCGACTACAGTTCACTCTTTGTCATTGAGAAGTTTGCTTGCCATGTCCGTTTCGAAGTCTGTTTCGCCTGTTGCCGTCGCTGCTGATTCCGGGGAAGTGGAACGTGCGGGCATCTTTGTGCGTTACCCGGATTCGCCCTTTGAACTGTTCCAGCCCTACCCCCCGGCGGGCGACCAGCCGGAAGCGATCCGGCAACTGGTGGACGGCGTCAACGACGGTGAGGTTTTTCAAACCCTGCTGGGCGTCACCGGCTCTGGCAAGACCTTCACCATGGCCAATGTGATTGCGCAACTGGGTCGCCCGGCGATTGTTTTTGCGCCGAATAAGACCCTGGCCGCGCAGCTCTACAGTGAATTCCGCGAGTTCTTTCCTAAAAATGCGGTGGAGTATTTCGTCAGCTACTACGACTACTACCAGCCCGAGGCCTATGTGCCGCAACGGGACCTGTTTATCGAGAAAGATTCCGCGATCAACGAGCACATCGAACAGATGCGCCTGTCCTGTACCAAGAGCGTGCTGGAGCGGCGCGACGTGGTGATTGTGGCCACGGTATCGGCAATCTATGGCATTGGTCAGCCCGAGGCGTACCACAAGATGATCATGACGCTGCGGGTTGGCGACAAGCCGGGCCAGCGCGACCTGATCAGCCAGTTGGTGCGTATGCAGTACCAGCGCAATGACATGGACTTCTCGCG
>CAIQEX010000185.1 GCA_903870955.1 uncultured beta proteobacterium | reverse complement strand
GGTCAGCGCGATGCGATTGGTGACATCTCCCACAGCGTGAATACTGTCAATATTTGTCTTTCCGAAGGCATCCACTTTGACACCACCGGAACTATCCAAGGCCACGCCAATGTCTTCCAAGCCAAGGCCTTGGGTGTTGGGGATTCTTCCCGTCGCATACAGGACCGCATCCACCTCTATGGATGACGCTGGTGTGTTGGCAAAGCCAACGCAAAGCGCGCCATCGGGCAACTTCTCCAGTTGGGCCACATCCTGGTGCAGCAACACCGTGATGCCCTTTTTGACCATCTCTGCCTGCAGGTGCACGCGAATGTCGTCATCAAAACCGCGTAACACCTGATCCCCCCGATAGCACAAGGTCACCTTTGCGCCCAGTCCGTTGAGAATGCCCGCAAATTCCACCGCAATGTAGCCCCCGCCAACGATCAACACACGGCTTGGCAATTCCGGCAGATCAAAGACTTGGTTGGACGTAATGACGTGCTCTATACCCGGGATCAACGGCAGGAACGGGGTTCCGCCTGTGGCGATCAGGATGTGCTCGGCGGTGATGCGCTGACTGTTTACCATTACCGTGTGGGCGTCCACCACGTGAGCAGCTCCGTGCAAGGTGGTCACGTTCGAGCCGACCAAGTTGTCTTCGTAAAGACCACTCAAGCGGGAGACCTCCTTGTCCTTGGCTGCGATCAACCGGGGCCAGGAAAATTCAGCGGGAGGAACGATCCAACCGAAGCCATGGGCATCGGCAAAGTCTTCCGCATAGTGTGCAGCGTAAACCAGCAGTTTCTTGGGCACGCAACCGCGAATGACACAGGTGCCGCCATAGCGGTAGCTCTCTGCAATGGCGACACGTGCACCGAGACTGGATGCGATACGCGCACCCCGCACACCGCCAGAGCCGCCACCGATCACAAAGAGTTGGTAGTCATAGGTGTTCATGCTTGTCCTTCGATAGTTGCTGGTGTGGGAATGTCCAGGCCCCGTGCGACCGCCGGTCTGGCAACAAAGAGCTTCAAGCTGCGCAGCACACAGGGAAAGTCCTGAATGCCCAACAAGTCACCCGCGTTATATGAGCCAACCAAGTTGCGCACCCAGGGAAAAATGGCGATGTCAGCGATGGTGTAGGTATTGCCCATGATCCAGTCGCGTGTCGCCAGACGCGCATTCAAAACGCCGAGCAAACGTTTGGACTCGGCCACATAGCGGTCAAGTGGCCGTTTGTCTTCATAGTCCTTGCCCGCAAACTTGTGGAAGAAACCGAGTTGCCCAAACATCGGGCCAATGCCACCCATCTGAAACATCAGCCATTGGATCGTCTCGTAGCGCAGGGCTGGATCGGGCGGCAGCAGTTGCCCGGTCTTCTCCGCAAGATAGAGCAGGATGGCGCCCGACTCAAACAGGGCCAATGGGCGGCCGCCTGGCCCCGTTGGGTCCAGCAAGGCTGGGATTTTGTTGTTCGGATTGAGTGACAGAAACTCCTCGCTGAACTGGTCCTTGTTCGCAAAGTCCACCCGATGCGCCTCATACGGCAGCCCGGTTTCTTCCAGCATGATGGATACTTTGACGCCATTGGGCGTGGGCAGGGAGTAGAGCTGAATCGTGTCAGGTCGTGTGGCGGGCCACTTTTGGGTGATGGGAAAGGTCGTCAGGTCAGCCATGGTGTCCTTTGGGATAGGGATTATTTTGCGCGCGCCCGGCTTGCCACCGAGACTGCGAGGGCCAGAAGAATCAGGGCTGCGGCTACGGTGAAGGTCAGCCGCATGCCGGAGGTCACTGCTTCTGCATGTGCGGTGGTGATGTCACTGACAGCCGACCCGAAAGCGAATACGGCCCCCATGGCGGAAGCACCGGTAATGAGCCCGAGATTGCGCGACAGGCTCAGCAAGCCGGAAATGACGCCGCGTTGATCGGCGCGGATATCGGTCATGACTGAAGTGTTGTTAGCGGCCTGGAACAGCGCATAGCCAGCGGTGATCACGGAAAGTGGAACGACATAGCCCGGGATTCCCAGGCTGGTGGGCAACAGGGGCAACACAATTGCACCCAGCGCCATGGCCAGCAGACCGACCGTTCCCATACGGTAGGCGCCAAACCGGTCCACCAAACGGCCGGCCGGCGCGCCGGTGAAGGCCGCCACAATCGGGCCGGAGGACATCACCAGTCCGACACGGGCCGCATCCAGCCCGAGCGCGCCAGAGATATAGAACGGGCCCACCACCAACGTGGCCATCACCACCGTTGTGACCAGCGCGCTCATCACAAAGCCGGCACTCAGCACTGGGCTGCGGAACATGGACAAGCGGACCAAGGGGGATGCAGCCCTTGTCTCGACCAGGAGAAACAGTCCACCACCTACAATCGCAGCAAGCAAAAGCGCGATGTTGAGTTGTCCGAGATGGCCTCGGCCCAGCGTCATGGCCAGCGCATACGCGGCCAGTGTCAGAGCCAGCAACAGGGTGCCCAGGCTGTCGAAACGCGGCTTGTCTCCTTTGGCAGACTGACGGTCTTGCGGCAGATAGCGGTAAGCGAGGACAAAGGTCCCCAAGCCCAGCGGCACGTTGACCAGGAAAATGGCTTGCCAATGGAGGGCGGCGATCAGCAATCC
>CAIQEX010000184.1 GCA_903870955.1 uncultured beta proteobacterium | reverse complement strand
GTCTTCCAGGGTCTTGGCGGGAACGGCCTTGAAGGCTTCATTGTTGGGGGCAAAAACGGTGAACGGGCCGGCTGCGTTGAGCGCGTCATTCAAGCCGGCTTTGGTGATCAGGCCGCTCAGGGTGCTCAACGAAGGGTTTTTCGCGATGGTCTCGGTCACGGTGACCGGGGCTGAAACGGTGGCGCAGCCGGAGATCATGGCGGCGAAAGAAAGGGCGGCACTGGCAATCAGGCTGCGGCGGCTCAGGGCAAAAGAGGGGTTCGACATCGGTGTGACTCCAGTTAAAAGCTCAGAGCGTATAAAGCTTTTGTGACAAAGATGTGTCAATTGGCGGGTGTTCACATGACAAAAGTGAAGTCACTGTGCCAAACTGCGCAAGTGGCCGTTGTCATATCGTTGTCACAAAAGTTTCTTAGAGTACAACGTCACTCAATTCTTACCGAGGCTTACCCATGAAAACGACGTTCAGCTATTCTCTGCTGGCACTTGCCGCAGCAACTACTTTCAGTTTCTCAGGTGCGGTTGGCGCCCAGGAAATCACCGGCGCCGGTGCCAGCTTCCCCGCGCCCATCTACGCCAAGTGGGCGTCGGATTACAACAAGGCCACGGGTGTCAAGGTTAACTACCAGTCCATCGGTTCGGGTGGCGGCATCAAGCAAATCGACTCCAAGACGGTTGATTTTGGTGCTTCTGACATGCCCCAGACCGACGACGTGCTCAAGTCCAAGGGCCAAGTCCAGTTCCCCACCGTGATTGGTGGCGTGGTACCGGTGATCAACGTCAAGGGTATCGAACCGGGCCAACTCAAGCTGACCGGCCAACTCCTGGGCGACATCTTCCTGGGCAAGATTGCCAAGTGGAATGATCCGGCACTCAAGGCTCTGAACCCCACATTGGCCTTGCCTGACACCGCCATTGCACCCGTGCGTCGCGCTGACGGCTCCGGTACCACTTTCATCTTCACCAACTACCTGAGCAAGGTCAATGCCGAGTGGAAGACCAAGGTCGGCGAAGGCACGGCAGTGAACTGGCCCGTGGGCGCAGGCGGCAAGGGTAACGAAGGCGTGTCTGCCTTTGTGAACCGTCTGCCCAATTCCATCGGCTACGTGGAATATTCTTACGTCAAGCAAAACAAGATGAACTTCGCCGTGATGCAAAACGCCGCTGGCGTCTTTGTCAAGCCCGAAGACGACGCTTTCAAGGCCGCTGCAGCGGGTGCCGATTGGAACAAATCCTTCTTCCAGATTTTGACCAACCAGAGCGGCAAAGAAGCCTGGCCCATCAGTGGCGCAACCTTCATCCTGATGCACGCCAAACAAGACAAGCCTGCCAACGGCACCGAAGTGTTGAAGTTCTTCAACTGGGCCTATGCCAGCGGTGCCAAGACGGCTGCCGATCTGGACTACGTGCCGCTGCCCCCAGCCGTGGTGGCTTTGATCCAGAAGTCCTGGGGTGAAATCAAGGACGCATCCGGTAAAGCGATTGCCTACAAGTAATTAAGTCAATAAAGGGCATCCCCATGTCATCGACACTTGTGCATGGGGATTCCCCAGCCGTTCAGACAGAAAAAGAAAAGGCGCGCGCCATGACCCCAACTCCCGCACCCAAAGCCCGATCAGGGCCCATGGCCGATCGAATCTTTGGGTTCCTGGCCAAGGGGGCCGCCATATTCACGCTGGGTCTGTTGCTGGCGATTTTGACTTCGCTGACCATCAGCGCCTGGCCGGCGATTGCCAAATACGGCTTGGGCTTTTTGACCAGCAGTGCCTGGGACCCGGTGCAAGAGGAGTTTGGCGGCCTGGTGATGATTTACGGCACGCTGGCGACCTCCATCATTGCCCTGATCATTGCCGTGCCGGTGAGTTTTGGTATTGCGTTGTTTCTGACCGAGTTGTCTCCAGCGTGGTTGAAGCGTCCCTTGGGTACCGCCATCGAATTGCTGGCCGCCATCCCCTCCATCGTGTACGGCATGTGGGGCCTGTTGGTGTTTGGCCCGGTGCTGGCCACGTATGTGCAGCAGCCGCTGCAAGCGGCGTTTGCCGGCGTGCCTTATCTGGGCGCGTTTGTTTCCGGCCCGCCAGTCGGCATTGGTATTTTGTCGGCCGGCATCATCCTGGCCATCATGATCATCCCGTTCATCTCGGCCGTGATGCGCGACGTGTTTGAAGTCACGCCCCCGATGCTGAAAGAGTCCGCTTACGGACTGGGTGCCACAACCTGGGAAGTGGTCTCGAAGATCGTCTTGCCCTTTACCAAGACCGGCGTCATCGGCGGCATTATGTTGGGCCTGGGTCGCGCCATTGGTGAGACCATGGCCGTCACCTTTGTGATCGGTAACTTCAACCAGCTCGACTCCCTGAGCCTGTTTCAGGCGGCCAACAGCATCACCTCGGCACTGGCCAACGAGTTTGCGGAAGCCGGCGAAGGCCTGCACCAGGCAGCCCTGATGTACCTGGGCCTGGTGTTGTTTTTTATTACCTTTGTCATTCTGTCTTTGTCCAAGCTTTTGCTCGCGCAACTGCGTAAGGGTGAGGGCGCCAAAACATGATTACCCCTGAACTGCAAGCCATGCGCGCGGGCATGTTTGCCAAGCGCAACCGCACAAATACCATTGCCACCACCCTGGCACTGTCTGCCATGGCCTTTGGCCTCTTCTGGCTGGCCTGGATTTTGTTTGAGACGATCCGCCAGGGTTTTGCCGGGCTGACCATCGCCACGCTGACGCAAATGACGCCAGGCCCGAATGAAGACGGCGGTTTGGCGAATGCGATTTACGGCTCTGTGTTGATGGTGCTGCTGGCCACTTTTGTGGGTACGCCCATCGGTGTGATGGCCGGCATTTACCTGGCCGAGTTCGAACCCAAGGGCTGGCTGGCCAGTCTCACGCGCTTCGTCAATGACATTTTGCTGTCGGCACCGTCCATCGTTATCGGCCTGTTTGTGTACGCCGTGGTGGTACATCCGACGCACACTTTCTCGGCCATTGCCGGTGTTGTGGCGCTGGCCTTGATCGTCATTCCGGTGGTGATCCGAACCACTGAAAACATGTTGCAACTGGTGCCCCCGGGTCTGCGCGAAGCCGCCTATGCCTTGGGCGCGCCAAAGTGGAAGGTGATTTTGAGCATTACGCTCAAGGCCGCACGCACCGGTGTCATCACCGGCATCCTGCTGGCTGTGGCGCGGATTTCAGGCGAAACCGCTCCTCTGCTGTTCACGGCGCTGTCCAACCAGTTCTGGACTTCCAGCCTGGGTCAGCCCATGGCCAGTTTGCCAGTGACGATCTTCAAGTTTGCCATGAGTCCGTATGAAAACTGGCAGAAGCTGGCCTGGGCCGGCGTGTTCCTGATCACGCTGGCCGTTCTGGCACTCAACGTGGCAGCCCGGGTATTGACCCGCGCCAAAAACTAAGCATTTTTTAAAGAATAGACCTCGCCATGCCCGCTACACCCGTTGTCGAAAAAACCAAAATCGCCGTTAAAGACCTGAACTTCTTTTACGGAAAGTTCCATGCCCTGAAGGGCATCAACATGGAGATCCCCGAGAACAAGGTCACCGCTTTCATCGGTCCATCCGGATGCGGTAAGTCCACGCTGTTGCGCATCTTCAACCGCATGTTCGAGCTCTATCCAGAGCAGCGCGCAGAAGGCCAGATCCTGCTGGATGGCGAGAACCTGCTGACCAGCAAGGAAGACGTGGCCCTGCTGCGCGCCAAGGTCGGCATGGTGTTTCAGAAGCCGACACCTTTCCCGATGTCGATTTACGACAACATCGCCTTTGGTGTGAAGCTGTTCGAAAAACTCAACGCTACCGATATGGAAGAACGCGTCGAGTGGGCACTGCGCAAGTCGGCCCTGTGGACCGAGGTCAAGGACAAACTGCACCAGAGCGGCAGCAGCCTCTCCGGTGGTCAGCAGCAGCGCCTGTGTATTGCGCGTGGCATTGCCATCAAGCCCGAAGTGCTGTTGCTGGATGAACCCTGCTCGGCACTGGACCCGATCTCGACAGCCAAGGTCGAAGAACTGATTGTCGAACTCAAGGCGGACTACACCGTGGTCATCGTGACCCACAACATGCAGCAGGCTGCCCGCTGCAGCGATTACACGGCCTATATGTATCTGGGCGATCTGATGGAATTCGGCTCCACCGAGCAGATGTTCTTCAAGCCGACGCGCAAGGAAACGGAAGACTACATCACCGGCCGTTTCGGCTAATTCATTTTTGACCGCCTCTAGGACGCACCATGCCAGATAAACATTTGTCGACCCAATTTGACAGCGAACTGACTTCCGTCTCCAGCCAGGTGATGGAAATGGGGGGACTGGTCGAATCACAGATCCGCCAGGCCATTTACTCGCTGGCGCAATTCAATATGGAAGCCGCTGAGCAGGTTTCGGCCATTGAGACACGCGTCAACAGCATGGAGATCGAGATTGACCATGCACTCTCCAGCATCATTGCGCGGCGTCAACCGACGGCACGCGACTTGCGCTTGCTGATTGCCATTTCCAAGACCACTGCCAATCTGGAGCGCGTGGGTGACGAGGCCGAGAAGATTGCCCGCATGGTGCGCTCCATCATTCAAAGCGGTGCACCACGTTCCTTGCCTTCGCTGGAACTGCGCGTTGCCGCTGATCTGGCCTCCGGCCTGCTGAACAAGGCGCTCGACGCTTTTGCCCGTCTGGATGTGAATGCGGCTGTCGCCATCCTGAAGGAGGATGACCTGATCGACCAGGAATTTGACGGCTTCGTGCGCAAACTCGTGACCTACATGATGGAAGACCCACGCACCATTTCGCCTAGTCTGGACCTGTTGTTCCTGGCCAAGGCAATTGAGCGCATTGGCGACCATGCCAAAAACATCGCTGAGTTCATCATCTATGTGGTGAAGGGCGAAGATGTGCGCCACTCCAGCATGGAAAAAATTGAATCTGTGGTCCGATGACTTGCATCCAAGCCGGTCACTTTGTGTGCTGCGTCGCCCGCTGCGCGGGTGCGATTGCGCACAGGGTCGACCAGCGTGCGATTTTATGAAGGGTCTTTAATGCGACACATGCCCGCCGTTCTAGTGGTGGAGGACGAGCCGTCCATTGCCGAGTTGATTGCCGTGAATCTGCGGCACAACGGCTTTCGCACCACTTGGGCGATTGACAGTGCCAGCGCACAGCGTGAAATTGATTCGGCAGTGCCCGACCTGATCCTGCTCGACTGGATGCTTCCGGGTGAGAGCGGTCTGGTGCTGGCCAAGCGCTGGCGTGCCCACCCGCGGACCAAAGACGTTCCCATCATCATGCTGACCGCCAGAGGCGATGAGGCGGACCGTGTTGCGGGCTTGGACGCAGGCGCAGACGACTACATCAGCAAGCCTTTTTCGACCCGTGAACTGCTGGCGCGGGTACGTGCGGTGTTGCGGCGCAAGGCACCGGAGCCGATCGGCGAAGCCCTCAGCATTGCCGGCCTGAGCCTGGACCCCGCGACCTATCGGGTGAATTTCCAGGACCAGTTGCTCAAGCTCGGACCGACCGAGTTCAAGCTGTTGCAGTATCTGATGGGTAGCGCTGAACGCGTTCATAGCCGGGCCAGTTTGCTCGACAAGGTCTGGGGCGACCATGTGTATATCGAAGAACGTACCGTCGATGTCCATGTCAAACGTTTGCGTGAAGCGCTCGGTGCGGCCGGTACCATGGTTGAGACTGTGCGGGGTGCGGGTTACCGGCTGACAGCCAAACCGCTGCAACCGGTTATTTCTGCAGATAAGACCAGCGCTTAATTCAAAAAAGACCGTGTGAACGGTCTACATTAGCCCATGTTCTGGCGCCTTGCTTCATTTTTGTTCTGCCAAGCACTTGCTATGGGTTTGGTCTGGTCGCTCGACAGCGGCCAGGAACACCTGACATCGGAGGCTTACGCAGCCCTGGCCGGCTGCTATCTCTGGCTGGTTCTGGATAGCTTGCGCGCCTGGCGTCTGTTGAAGTGGCTGCGCTCTGGCGATACCTCGCATATCCCTTTGGGCAGCGGTTTCTGGGGTGAGTCCCTGGACCGGGTACGCAAATTGGTGCGCATTCGGGACCGCGCATTGTCCGACAGTGACGCGCGTCTGCAGGAATTTCTGGCGGCCTTGCAGGCTTCGCCCAACGGCGTTTTGCTGCTGGACGCTGAAGGGCGCATTGAATGGTTTAACCAGACTGCCGGGCAACACTTTGGTCTGGATGCCAGCCGGGACATGTTGCAGCACCTGGGCAACCTGGTGCGCGACCCGGCTCTTGCGGCCTATTTTGCAGAACGTGATTACCGCGAAGACGTGGTGATGCCAGGGCGTGGCAGCACCATCAGCGTGCCGGTCAAACTGTCGGTGCAT